>JBAXLV010000382.1:0-3191 GCA_037134635.1 Alcaligenaceae bacterium | reverse complement strand
GGCAAACATGCCATGGGTAAACCAACCATTTATATCCCCTTCAACGAGCTAAAGGGGATATTGCAGCCCGAATTATTACCCAAGAGCTAAGTTTTACCTAGACTTCAGACAATAGGCCCTAGCGCTGTTTAGCTTTGCGATTTTCAACGATTTTTTCAAGCGCTTTGGCCAATTCTTCTTTACCCCGAGAGCGCGCCACATCAATGGCATCCTGAGCCTTGAGGTTTGACAGGCTAGGATCGGCCCCGCCATTGATCAAAACCTGTACCGTTTCGACGCTGTCCGCGCGCACCGCCAAGATTAGGGCGGTATCGCCCTCGGGGGATAACTCATTGGGTAGCGCACCCTTCGCTAATAAAAATTTTGCGACTTCGGCCCGCGCTTTAACCGCGGCATAGTGCAGCGCAGTCCATCCCTCTTTATTGACTTTTGCTCCGCGCGAAACCATTTGTTGAACTCTCGGCAGATCGCCAAGTAACGCAACATACATCAGAGGCGTTTCACCGTACTGATTGGCGGCGTTGATATTCGTTTTTGCGTTTGCCAGTAAAAGATCAAAGACTTGCCAGGCGCCATCGCGTGCGGCCTGGATCAAACCCGTCTGCTGGTTAGGGCTTCGACTATTCGGGTCAAATCCGCTGCTTAACAATTCTTGCACTGCCGCCACGTTGTCATTGGCGACATAAGTCCAAAAGTCTTTGGCGCTTGCAGCACGAGCCTCGTGGGATACTTGTAGCCCAAAGCAAGAGATGAGCAGGAGCAGTGCAAGAAGGCAACGATAAAGAGAACTGAAGGCTGTATGCATGAGAATTGAGAGTAAGGTTTATATTTATAAATCGGATAGTTTTAATAGAGTATTACTTAAATTATTGATCTAAATATAATTTACTTTAAATAAATTACATTAAATATTTTAAATGAATTTATTGTTTTATCTTATTGAATAATTTGAAAAAATTATTAGTAGATGCCTCTTCAATCTCTGTTAATGTACAATTTCTTAACACTGCAATTTTTTCAGCGACGTGAATAACTTTAGACGGATCGTTTAATTTTCCACGATGAGGAACAGGTGCCAAATAAGGTGAATCGGTTTCAATTAATAAACGATTAAGTGGAACCCGTTTTGCCACTTCTTGTAATGCCGTCGCTGTTTTAAAGGTCACAATTCCTGAAAACGAGATGTAGAAATTCATCTCTATTGCAGCTTCAGCGACCTCCCAAGATTCGGTAAAACAATGCATCACGCCCCCCACCTGTTCGGCACCCTCCTCACGCATCAAACGCAAAGTGTCTGCTGCCGCAGCACGCGTATGGATAATAAGAGGCAACTGACACGCTCGGGCCGCACGAATATGACACCTGAAACGCTCTCGCTGCCACTCTAGGTCGCCCGTTAAACGAAAGTAATCGAGCCCCGTCTCACCAATCGCCACCACGCGCGCATGCGCGCTGCGCGAAACCAAATCTTCGACTGTGGGTTCAATCGTTTCCTCATAATCGGGATGCACTCCAACCGAGGCCCACAAGGGCGCATGTCGCTCAACCAGATTAATCAGGGCCGGCCAGTCTGGCATGTTGACGCTGACACACAGCGCATGGGATACGCGATTGGTCTGCATCCTTTGCAGGATATCGGGCATTTGCTCAACGAGCGCCGGAAAATCGACATGACAGTGCGAATCAACAAACATACAGGATTAAGACCTAGATACTGTTTTAAGTTGGCAGGTGGCAGCGATACGCTGCAGGATCGCATGGGCAAACAACTTGCCATTTAACGTGTGCCCCGCCACGCGACGTTGCTGCCCTAACCACGCGGCGAGCTCACTCAGACGCTCGGGGGCAAGGGTTACGCTCAGTTTGTTCAAGGATTGCTTCAAAATTGGAAAATACCGAATCCCAAGACCATGAACGCTCAGATTCAGATCAATCAGTAAACGTTGCAATAAATCAATCCATTGAACAGAGGGTTCTTTTGACAATGTGTCAGCCAGCTGACCGATGTTCGGTGCAGTCCCTGCTTCAAGATTCTTTAAAAATGTAACAAGCCATTCTGGACAGGGCTGCGGCTGCGTTTCAGCCATTTTTTTTGCCAGCACGGGCGCACCACCAGCCGCTGCCAGCCAGGCAGGTGCATTGGTCACCCGTTGTCCAGCCAACCAGCCCTGCGCGATCTCACTCGAAGGGGTTGCCAAGGGCAAACGCCGGCAACGCGACAGCAAAGTGGGTAAGAGCCGATCGGGCGCATCCGCAACCAATAAAAAAATTGTCGCCGGAGGCGGTTCTTCAAGAACCTTCAGCAAGGCGTTACCCGAAATGTGCGTCAGTGCCTCGGCGGGGTAGATCAATGCAACCCGATACCCACCACGGTGGGTCGCGTTATTAAACCAGGGGTTCAGATTGCGAATTTGCTCAACCCGGATATCTTTAGAGGGCGCGCGTTTGGTTGTGCCAGCTGTTTCGATGACTGCTGTTGCCTCCCCCCCCTCTTCCTCATCTTGATCTGCACCCTCTTCAAGCGCCATAACCTCAGGACGCACACGTTTCAAATCAGGATGATGGCCTTTCGCAACCCAGCCGCAAGCCAAGCACTGCCCGCAGGCTAGGCCGTTCAGAGGTGACTCACACATCAGCGCAGCAGCCGCAGCAAAAACAAACTCGCGTTTACCAATGCCGGCTAAACCATGTAAAAGCCATGCATGTGCAAAGCGCTCACGTCGTCCAAGCCATTGCTGCGCCGTCTCAACTTGCCAGGGGAAAAATTGCGCTGCGCTCATGCGATACGCCGATATTCAACGAGCTGATCGAGCTGTCGCCTTAAGTGCTCACGGATCTGCTCAATCGTCTGCGTTGCGTCGATTATTTGAAGGCGATCGGGCTGCTGTTCGGCACGGGCGAGATAGACTCCGCGGGTGCGCTCAAAAAAAGCATCGGCCTCTTTTTCAAACCGGTCTTGATCGCGCGTACGATTCAGGCGTTCGCGTGCGATAGCGAGTGGCACATCAAACAGCCAGGTGCAGTCAGGTTGTAAATTGGGGTGTACCCATTTTTCAAGTGTCGCAATCCGCTCGACACCCAGCTCACGACCACCACCTTGATAGGCAAAGGTTGCATCGGTAAACCGATCACAAACAACCCACTGCCCCGCGCAAAGTGCCGGTTCAATCACCGTGTAGATATGTTCAGCG
>JBAXLV010000381.1:0-3198 GCA_037134635.1 Alcaligenaceae bacterium | reverse complement strand
GGGTCAGTCTGAGTGTGACTTGCATTAACAACAGCGTCAGCACCATTAACAGGGTGTCGGGTAGCAGGCCCACGCCCAAGACGTGTAGCAGGGGCGCCAATAGCACGAGTGCGATGGCCCACAGTCCGGCGACCTCTTTGCTGTGTGGGTCATTTGGCCATTCAGGGATGCGCGCAGGCAGTTCGCGGGCAATACTGCGGGCAAGTAGGCACGCGATGAGCCACAAGACTTGAGGAATCAGGCGTAGTACAGCATCGGGTACGCCCAGTGCAACCAACGGCCACTGTATCCAGCCTACCAAAGGCGGATGATCAAAATAACTGAGTGCGAGTTTTTCTGCGTATAAAGCGTAGTGTGCTTCGTCGACGGAAAGCGTGAGCAAACTACCAAAAGCGAGATGGAGTAACAGGCCTAGCGAAATAAACGCAAGGTAGCGTTGCGGCAGGGTCGACGCGCGAAAACGTGCAGCAGCAGAAGTAAATAGGTGCAATCCGGCATCCTCAGGGTGCTTGGAGTATAAACGGGCGGCAAGGCGTTGCGTACGTCCGTGTACGCGTTGCATAATCGAGCGCGTTCGACACTTTCGGCCTACCGTCATGTTGGCTTGACTTTAAATACCTAATCGGGAGAATAAATTGCAAACACCTAGTTTTCGTCTGGATGGTCGACGGGCTTTGGTCACGGGAGGGAGCCGCGGAATTGGGCAGGCTGCCGTGTTCGCGTTGGCCGAGGCCGGAGCCGAAGTTGTCGTCGCCGCACGAAATAGCGATGAAGTAGAGGCCGTTTGCGAGCGGGTCCGTCAAGCAGGCGGCCGGGCGACCCCTTGGGTCATTGACGTGACGCACTCTGCGGCAGTCAGCGAAGGCATTGCGCGCTTGGGGCCCTTTCAAATCCTGGTGAACAACGCGGGTACCAATCGCCCCACGCTATTGACTGAGATGCAAGATGCAGATTTGGATGCTGTGATGGCGCTGAATGTCAGCGCCACGTTTTACGTGACCCGCGCTGTTGTCAAGGGCTTGCTCGAAGCGGGGTTGACCGGGAGCCTGATCAATGTTTCTTCTCAAATGGGTCATGTCGGCGGGCCCAAGCGCACCGTGTATTGCGCCAGTAAACACGCCATTGAGGGCATGACCAAAGCCTTGGCTTGGGAGCTTGGTGCAGCGGGAATTCGTGTGAACACCTTATGCCCGACGTTTGTCGAAACCGATTTAACGCGACCCATGCTTGCGGATCTGGCCTTTAAGGATTTTGTGGTGTCAAAAATTGCGTTAGGGCGCGTCGGACAGCCACAAGACATGATGGGGGCGGTCGTTTTTTTAGCGAGCGATGCCTCGGCCATGGTGACCGGATCTGCGTTGATGGTTGACGGGGGTTGGACCGCAATTTAGCCAACCCCGAAGTGCTGGAATCTTGCCGCGTTATTTGAGGGTGATCGGAAATACGCGCCAGGTCACTTGTCTTTTTCCATCAAGGTCAAACAGTCGCGCGTTCGCGCGGCGTGCCGTGAAGCCCGCAGGCAAATCGGTGTGGCCTGTGACATGAAGGTAGTGTCCGAATTTCACGCGACTACGCGGCAACGTGACGATTTCGTTGCGCCCATCGGTATAGATGCCTTCATAGCTCAGTTCAAGCAAACCTTCGAATTCAGGCCGATCTGGTTTTTCTTGTAGCAACCATAAGAGGTAAGTGAGTTTGGTCGTGCCTTTGCCTTGAATAAACTGGGCGGTGCTGATACCAGTTGGGCCAAAGCGGGCATCGAAGGGTAATGTTTGCGCAAAGAGATTGAGCTGCTCTTTGAGGGGTTCGACCAGGGCTTTGAGGCCGTCGAGCTCTTCTTTGAGTGTGCCGTTGAGTTTCTCGCTTTCGTCTTGTGCAGCAGCGAGCTGCCGGGCCTGCTCGTCAAGTTTGGTTTGCAAGCGCAGCCGCTCAAGTGCGGCGCTGCTCAGCTCTTCGGTCAGTTTTTGTGCTTCGGTGGTTGTTAGATGCTTCGGGCCGTAGCTCGTTTGTAGAATAAGTACGCCACCCGCGCCGGCAAATACACCGAGTAATAAGAGGATGAGCCAACTCGGCAGCCGGCGCGTGCGCCGCCGCGTGTCGTAGGGCGCGGGTTTAAAAATAGCCCGCTTGGGTTGAACGCGAATAACCATAAAATCCTTGACGCCGTGTTACTTCGTTTGATGCCTCGTGGCCATTTTACCTTCGAGCGCTGCTAAGCGTTCTGGGGTGCCGACGTCGATCCACTCTGTTTGATGCAACGACCCGAGCACCGCGTCATGCGCCATGGCTTGGCGCAAAAGTGGCGCCAATTTGGCGGGCTGGTGTGCAGGTATGCGTGCAAAGAGTTTCGGGTGATACAGACCAATCCCGGCAAAGGTATGTCTGACTCCGGCGGGTGATTGACTGAGTTGATCGTGCACTCGGCCGTCTGTGCCGAGTAAAAAATCACCTTTAGGATGTTGCGCAGGATTTGGCACCATCAATAGCCAGGCAAGGCACTGGTGCATTGTCAGTTGTTGCACTAAAGATGTTGCCTGAGCTGGATCCCAATCGCACCAGATGTCGCCGTTTAGAACCAGAAAAGGATGTTCGCCTAAAAGCGGTAAAGCGGTCGCGATCCCTCCCGCAGTTTCAAGCGCTTGTGGTTCGGCAGAGTATTGAATACGTAAGCCAAGTTGTTGCCCCGAACCAAAGGCCTGCTCAATCATATTCCCAAGCCAGGCATGATTAATCACGACGTCTTGAATGCCCGCTTGTGCCAATTTTTCAAGATGCCATTGAATCAAGGGTTTGCCGGCCACCGGAATCAAAGGCTTGGGCATCTGGTCCGTGAGTGGCCGCATGCGTTCGCCGCGTCCTGCGGCCAAAATCATCGCGCGCATCAGAAGGTATAACCAACTTTAGTCTGTATCTGGTCAAGCTGGTCAAGTACCCGCAAAAGGGGTTTGAACGCGATGTAGCGCGCTGCGACTTGACGCACATATTGGTTGACGCGGGGCAAGTGTGCCAAATAGGCTGCCTTGCCGTCGCGATGATTGAGCCGGGCAAATACGCCCAAAATGCGCAGATTGCGCTGTAAGCCCATCCACTCGTAGTCGCGATGAAAATCGGCAAAATCAGCGGGTACGGGTAGGCCCCGTTTGCGTGCGAGTTCCCAGTAGCGGATGGCCCAGTCGATTTGCTGAGGCTCTTCCCAGG
>JBAXLV010000380.1:0-3205 GCA_037134635.1 Alcaligenaceae bacterium | reverse complement strand
TGGCTCATGTTGGCTAGCTCCGTTGTTGTTTTCAATGGGATTATGTTACCCCAACCTCGACTCGCAATGGAAATAAACAGGCAACCGCCCGGTTGTCGCCCGGATGTAGCGTTAACGGAGGATCTTTATGCCGGCAGGCCTCTTGAACATCTGGGCAGCGCGTCGAAAATCGACAGCCTTGAGGCAAATGAATTGGGCTGGGAATTTCACCTTTTAACGCGGCATTTAAGGGCCGGTCAAAACTCGGAAACGAGTCCGTTAAGGCCCGAGTGTAGGGGTGCAAAGGCTTTGTTAACAACTCAACTGTGGGGCCCTGCTCAACGATACAACCTAGATACATGACCGAGGTACGTTGACACAAATAACTGGCGACACCCAGATCGTGCGTAATGAATACAAGCGTCAAACCCATTTCAGTGCACAACGTACGCAGCAAATTTAATAACTGAGCCTGGACCGAGACATCAAGTCCGGCCACACATTCGTCCGCGATAATCACACGCGGCTCAGAGGCCAGCGCGCGGGCCACCGCAACACGACGCACCTGACCACCGGATAACTCCGAAGGAAAGCGATCGAGCATACCCTCTGACAATCCTACTTTTTCAAGCAAGGCACTCACTCGCGGACGCACCTCTGATTCTTTACACAAGCGATGCAACAACATAGGCTCGCCTAGAATATCCCCAACCCGCATCCGCGGATTCATTGAGCCTCGAGCATTCTGATAAATAAAAGAGACTTCGCGAGAAAAAGCTTGTCGAGCCTGACGATCAAGCTGTCGCAATTCGGTTTGCCTAAAAAACAATCGCCCATTTGACGGTTGCTCAAGACCGAGCATCAGTCTGACGAGGGTTGATTTTCCTGAACCGCTTTCACCAACCAAGGCGACCGTATCCCCTTCGTTAATTTCAAGGCGTACGCCATCTAGCGCCTTCAAGCGTTTTTCTTCGCCCGTGGCCGTGCGACCAACAACATAGTACTTTTCGATATCTAATAATTGAAAGATACTCATCTGCTGGCATCCTTTAGATGGATTACATCAAGTTGCCAACAAGCGACCCTCCGTCCTTCGCGCCATTCGAGTTTAGGGCGTTGCTCTTGACACTTCGGCAACGCGTAAGAACACCGCGAGAAAAAGCGGCAACCCTTCGGCATCTCGGACAATGAAGGGACCGTACCAGGAAGCGGCACTAACTCAGCCGAATCAAACTCAACCACACAAGAGCGCAGCCCGATCGTGTACGGGTGCAACGCCTGCTCAAGTACCAAATGCGCAGGTCCAGTTTCGACAATTTGTCCGGCATACATGACCGCTACGTCATCACAGACTTGTGCCGTCAACGCCAAATCATGCAGCACAATGACCGCACTCGCCCCAGTGGCACGCACACGACGCAGAATCAACTCCATGATTTGAGCCTGTACCGTCACATCAAGTGCGCTCGTAGGCTCATCAGCAATCAATAGCTCGGGATCACACGCCAACGCAATTGAAATCATCACGCGCTGTTGCATACCGCCTGACAATTGATGCGGGTAAGCCGATAAACGGGCCCGCGCATCTGGAATTCCAACGCTATCAAGTAACTCAACCGCTCGTTCTAGTGCCTCTGCACGACTTAAGCCTAGATGGCGTCGTAGTGGCTCTGTGATTTGCTGCCCAATGGTAAAGCACGGATCCAGCGAGGTCGTCGCATCTTGAAAGATGAGTCCAATTTTTTTTCCGCGTAGTTGCGCAAAGCGTTTGTCTGACAAGCCGACCAACTCTTGACCCTGATACAACATACTTCCCGAAAGCTCAACTTCGGGAGCCATCAAGAGTCCGATTAAGGCCATCGCCAGGGTTGATTTGCCAGCGCCTGACTCACCCACTAAACCCAGGGTGCGTCCCTTCGCGAGCGTTAGCGACACCTCGTCGAGCACTGAGGCCTTTCCGCGTCGTAGGGTTAGGCTATCGATGTGAAGCAGCTCATCGCTCGATAAATCTTGAGCGATAGCAACCTGTTCGCGAGGCGTAGAACGAGCGCCAATCATCAACGACTCTCTGAGTTTGGATTTAAGGCGTTACGTAGGCCATCACCGAGCAGCGTCAACCCGATTAGCAAAATCGCCAACGCCGCCCCCGGAAATCCTGAGATCCAAGGTGCCATCGTGATAAAACCTCGCCCCTCGGCGATGATCAAGCCCCAATCAGGTGTCGGTGGCACCACACCAATCCCAAAGAAAGAAAGCCCCGATGCCAAGAGAATTGCAGTGCTGATACGAATCCCCGCCTGCACTAACAACGACGACATCACGTTCGGTAGCAAGTGACGCAAAATAATCCGCCAACTTGAAACACCCATCAACTGGGCCGCCTCAATAAAGGGCAGCGCTTTAACTTGCAAAACATCAGAGCGAACAATTCTGGCAAACGGCCCAATAAAAGAAACCCCTAAGGCGTAGATCAGATTTTCAACGCCAAGACCTAATACTGCAATGAAGGCCATCGCCAAGATAATTTCTGGAAAAGCCAAGATCGAATCAACAAGACGCATGAGTGCCCACTCAATCGGTCCACCGACCAAGCCTGCAATTAATCCAATCGACATGCCGCCAAGTAGTCCTAGCGATACAGAGGCGAATCCAATCCAAAGGGCAAGGCGTGCGCCGTACAGCACGCGTGAATAAACATCTTGGCCGAAGGAATCCGTGCCCAACCAGTGCTCACCATTTGGAGGCTGCAAGGCCACCGAGAAATCCTGCAAGACCGGGTCGTGTGTCGCCAAAAATGGGGCACATACCGCCAAAAACAAATAGGCGCCAACAATAAGTAACCCCGCGATTGCGCTAGGCTGACGCCTAATGGGCACCCACCAGCGCTTGCGCCAGGAATTTTGCTGACGCGAAGAAGCGCTCACAGAAACAGAAATCTCAGACATCTAAATAAAACCTATGCACGCTTGCGTAGCCGAGGATCTAAAAATTGATACGCTTGATCAACTAAAAGATTGACGATAATAAAAAATAAGGCAGTCAAAATAATGCCCGCCTGCACCACAGCGTACTCACGACTTAAGACGGCCGTCGTGATCATCATGCCCAGACCTGGCACAGCAAAAACCACCTCTGTCATCACGGCGCCACGCAACAGTCCACCTAATTGCAATCCAATCACGGTTACCAGCGGCATCAGAACATTACGCATCGCATGCACACAAAC
>JBAXLV010000379.1:0-3207 GCA_037134635.1 Alcaligenaceae bacterium | reverse complement strand
GATCTATAAATGGGCTTATTCGGGCTGAATACCCTGTTGCTTGATCAATGCTGACCAGCGCGTGATTTCAGACTCAAGCAACTGAGCAGCCTGTGCAGGTGTGTTCGCAACAGGTACAAATGCCATGTCTTTTAAACGCTTTTGTGACTCAGGCATCATTAAACCAGCGTTAATTTCCTGATTCAATTTGTTCACAATTGCTTCAGGTGTGCCCTTTGGCGTCGCAAATCCCACCCAGTAATTCATTTCAAGCCCCTCGAACCCCTCTTCGGCGGCCGTTGGCACCTCAGGTAGCGCGTCTGAGCGCTTATCCGACAGCATCATCAGGGCCCGCAACTTACCACCCTGCACCAACGGCAAGGAGGTTGATACGGCACTGACCAAAACCTGTACTTGTCCGGCCATCAGATCTGCAAGCACCGCACCCGCGCCACGATAAGGCACGTGCATCATCGAAATCCCGAGCTTGGCTTTCAATAATTCACTGCCTAAATGGGTATTGGTGCCCGTACCCCCCGAACCAAAATTCAATTTTCCAGGGTCGGCCTTTGCAAGCGCGATCAACTCTTTAATATTTTTGGCCGGAACGGCCGGATTAATCACCAACACATGCCCCACCGACACGGCAATATTGATCGGGATGAAGGCTGTCCTTGGGTCATAGGGCAGGTTTGGCGTCAAGCCGGCAGATATCGCGTACGACATTTCCATCGCCAACAAGGTGTTGCCATCAGGCGCGGCGCGCGCAGCACTGTTCCAACCGACCACACCACCACCACCCTGACGATTTTCGACAATGACTGGAGAGCCTAAGCGTGAACCCAGTTGCTGGGCAACCATCCTGGCGACAATGTCAGTGGCTCCACCCGTAGCGTAAGGGACGACAATTGTGATGGCCTTGGCATTCGTCGATTGCGCTATTGCAGAACTCCCGCACAAAAGAAGGGCGCCAAAACAAAGAAGCAACTTCAAAAAAATCGAGCTTGAATGCATGGTGTTGTGTCCCCTGTAGTTTTTGATTTAATCCTCTGCGCAAGATTATCGTTGTATTTAAGCTTCACAACAAACATCAGATTTCGACCCGAGAAATGAAGAACAATAAGCCCTGAAATCCTAAAAAGGACTCAAGAACCCTCCTATGCTGCGTCGCACCATTTATTAGGGGAACCCCTATCGTTCGAAACATTACAAAATCGTAACCCCAGAACAGAGCGTGGCTCTGTAGAATTCGCTTGAATCACAGGGGTAACTGTTTTGATACGTATGTCAGATCGCAAGAAAAAAAAGTGGATTGGCATTGGGCTCTTGCTACTCTTAATCGGAGCGTTCGCTGTATGGCGTAGTATTCAGCCGCCCAAGATTGAGCAAGCACCCCTGCCCGCCTCTGTGGCGCAACAAGCGCGTGCAGAACTCACGGGTCATATTCGCTTTGTGGCCGGAGCATCGCAATTATCGATGCTAGAAACCCAAAGCCTCCCGCTTGCCCCCATTCCTATCTCTGAGCAGCTAAGCGCGCGCGTTGTTTATGATGAAGATGTTACTGCCCGGATCGGTGTTGGGTTTACCGGTCGCATTCTTGAACTCAAAGCAGCACCAGGCGATGTTGTTAAAGCCGGACAAGTCTTAGCTGTCATCGATTCGCCCGATTTCGGTACAGCCTATGCAGACCTGAACAAGGCGCGGGCGGACGAAAAGCGTAAACAACTTGCTGCCAAACGCGCAAAAGACTTGGTTCCCGGCGAAGCAATTTCGACCCGAGACTGGGAAGCGATCCAGGCAGAATACGCGCAAGCACAAGCTGAAACTGCGCGAGCAGAACAACGGATCAAGAACCTCAATCCCCATGGCTTCAAGATCATCGGCCAGCAGGTAATTTTGGCGAGCCCATTAGCGGGCGTTGTCACCGAACGAACCGCAAGCCCAGCGCTTGAGGTAAACCCCGGTCTGGCCGCCCCATTATTTGTTGTAACCGACCCTCAGCGCCTTTGGGTCAGCATCGATCTACCTGAAATATTTCTCAGCAAAATCAAACTTGGCAGCGAAGTCGCAATCCAAAGCGATGCCTATCCCGATGACACCTTTAGCGGAAAAATTATTCAGCTTGGGCAAACCATCAACCCAAACACGCGCCGCGCAAATCTTTTAGCCCGCGTGAATAACCTCGATGGGAAATTACTACCAGAAATGTTTGTACGTGCAGCGGTACTTCAAGCAAGCGGTCAAGGCGTGCGGGTACCGAATCGCGCCTTAATCACGCGCGGCCTTTACGCCTACGTCTTTGTCGAAAAAGCGCCCGGTGATTTTGCACTTCAGAAAGTTCAACCCATCAAGCGTGGCGTCGACTTCAGTTATATCGGAGAAGGGCTTGGCGGCGGCGAACGTGTGGTCACCAAAGGTGCACTACTTCTTGAAGCCGAGTATTTAGCAAGTCTTGGCGAAAAACAATGATCGATCGTTTGATTGTTTTTGCGCTGACTCAAAGGATGTTTGTTTTGCTGTTGGTCACGGCCTTAATTGGTTTTGGTGGCTACGCGATCAACAACCTACCGATCGAAGCGTTTCCAGATGTGCAAGACGTGCAAGTCAGGGTCATTTCACAAATGCCCGGGCAAGCCCCTGAGGATATGGAACGTACTGTTTCCTTGCCCATTGAACGTGAAATGGCGGGTGTTCCAAACTTGGTAAACGTACGCTCCGTGACCATGACGGGCTTATCAATTGTGACGCTGACCTTTAGCGAAGGAACCGACAATTATTTCGCGCGGCAACAAGTCACAGAAAAGCTTTCTACGGTCAATCTTCCGGCCGGAGTGCAACCTCAGTTGGCACCCTTATCGACGGCGGTAGGCGAAGTCTATCGCTATACCATCGACGCGCCGGGCATGACTGATACCGAAATTCGTACACTGCAAGACTGGACCATCCGACCTGTCCTGCGCATGACGCCGGGGGTAGCGGATGTCGTGAGTTTTGGTGGCGCGATCAAAGAGTTTCATATTGAAATTGATCCACTCATGCTGCGTAAATATCAAATTACGCTCAACCAACTTAGCCAGGCTGTCAACAATGGCAATGGCAGCGCCGGTGGCGGCCTGATCAAGCACGGTGACGCCTCATTTGTCGTGCGCTCTGCTGGACTATTTGCAACACTCGACGACATCCGCAAGGTCGTCATCACGGCACGACAAGGCCAAGCTATTACCGTGG
>JBAXLV010000378.1:0-3208 GCA_037134635.1 Alcaligenaceae bacterium | reverse complement strand
CGCAACGTATTCGGAGAGCCTTCGCATACAAGCAAATCAGCCTCAGCAAGCACTTCGTGCGATGCACTTTGCTTACCTTGATTCAAAAAAACTTTCAAGGGTTCTAACGAGCGAACAATGGGTTCGTGCTCGTTCGTCGGCTGGGTATCGATACACGCAACCGTTGCACCAAAGTCAGCCATCAGACGCCCACAAACTGCTGCCGCTAAGCCAGGGCCGACCTGTGCCACTTTGAATCCCACCAACAACGACATAATCAATCCTTAAGAAGAGCTAGCCAGGCGCGCATCGAGCGTATCGCGCAAACTGTCACCCAGAAAATTCAAAGCGATGACAGTAATAAAAATCGCAATGCCTGGAAACACGCTCATCCACCAAGCATCCCAGTACTGCATCGCCGTCGAAAGCATTTGACCCCAACTGCTCTCGGCTGCAGGGCTCTTGCGCTTGCAGCGTAAAGTCGAAATGTACCAGTGGCTTCAAAGAGAAACCGAAACAAAAAGTAATAACGTTGGTGGCTCGCAGACGACTCAAAAGACCTATACCTACGTGTTAGATTGGTCTGAAACCCTACATAATTCTGCACAGTTCAAAATTCAGGCAGGCCATCAAAATCCGGCCATGTCTTTGCAGTCACAAGCCTTTGAGGCGAACCCGGTGAAGATCGGTGCGTTCACCTTAGACAAGAGCCTGCTGCAGAACCTGAACAATTTTGAGCCTGTTCAAACCCTCACGAAAGCACCCCCAGGGTATGTGGTTCAGGGCAATATGTTTTACAAGGGTGCAAATCCTGAGCAACCCGCACTTGGCGATATTCGTGTGACCTATAGCGCGATTGCGGCGCAAACCTACTCAATCGCTGCGCAGCAAAACAATGGCACGTTAACGACATATCACGATACAAAAAATGACTATAAGATCGCACTGATTGAGCCCGGCGTGGCCAGCGCTCAACAACTTTTTGCCGATCAAGCTTCGTCTGAAAAATTCATGACCTGGGCCTGTCGGCTCGGTGGCTTTTTGTTATTACTGGTCGGTTTCAGTTTAGTCATGGGCCCACTATCGATGTTGGTCGCCTTTTTGCCTTTCTTAGAAGGTTTAGTCGGCCTTGGCACCTTCTTCATTGCGCTAGGCTTGGCAATACCCATCACCCTCATCACCATCGCAGTCGCCTGGATCGCAAGCCGACCCCTGCTTGGGGGGGGCATCTTGCTCGTGGCCGTGGCAGCGACATGGGCAATAAGAAGTATGGCCGTCAAGAAAAAAGTTGCTACCGCCGGTGCATAACGTCAGCGCACGTGGTCAGCGCAAGACGTACTCAAACGCCCAGTAGTACTGCCAAGTCGTATAAGTTGCTTGTTCACCAAAGGGTGCGACCAACTCGCACAGATCGAATTCATTTGGATAATTTTTGAGTACACGGTGGGTTGAACCATCGGCCAACGTGCGGACCTGATAGGTATTGCCCTCTGGATCAGGCTCAGTCAGGGGCGTGCTATTACCCTCAACATACAAATTATCGAGCATCACCACGCGCGCGCCTGACCTAAGCGTTTTATTCAAACCTAACAAAAACTCTTTTTGACGCGCCAGCGGTACATGCGAAAACCAAAAACCCGCGAAGGCCGCATCATAGGGTTCGACCGGGGCGGGCAACGCATAGGCGTCACCCACGAGCCACTGAACACTTTCGTTATTTGGTCTGGCTTGGGCAATTTGAAGCGTTTCGGCTGAGGCATCTAAGCCCAACACGTTGCTGGCGACCGGCGCAATGAATTGAGTCCAGTAACCCGTGCCCGCAGCAATCTCAAGCACCCTCGCATTTTCAAACCGTGCAGGCAACCACTGCTCAATCAGACGTAAATCAACCTGACGCTCGGGCTTGGCATAAATTTGGTCATATTCTTTTGCACGTGCTGCGTAATATTCTTTCATTTAGTGCTGCAAAATCTTCGACAAAAATTGTTGTGCCCGTTCACTTTTTGCCTGAGTAAAGAAATCGTCTTTGGTCGCGTCTTCAACGATCTCACCCTCATCCATAAAGATGACACGATGGGCCACTTTGCGGGCAAAGCCCATTTCATGCGTCACCACCATCATCGTCATACCGTCTTTGGCCAAGGTCACCATCACATCCAACACTTCGCCGACCATTTCTGGATCAAGTGCCGAGGTGGGTTCATCAAACAACATCACCACAGGATCCATACTCAGCGCGCGCGCGATGGCAACACGCTGCTGCTGGCCTCCAGACAATTGACCCGGATGCTTATCTTTGTGCGCAGTCAAGCCCACGCGATCCAGCATCTTCAGACCACGCGCCAAGGCCTCGGCCGGGCTGCGGCCCAACACCTTAATCTGTGCAAGCGTCAGGTTTTCAGTGACGCTTAGGTGCGGAAACAATTCAAAGTGTTGAAACACCATGCCGACCTGGCCGCGTAACTTTGGCAGGTTGGTTTTAGGATCATGCAACTCGACACCGTTGATCGTAAGTTTGCCTTGCTGAAAGGGTTCAAGTGCGTTGACGCACTTGATCAGGGTCGACTTACCGGAACCCGAAGGCCCGCAAACCACCACCACTTCGCCACGATTGACCTGGGTGGTGCAATGTTTCAAGACATTGAAGCTGCCGTACCACTTCGACACATCTTCAATCGCAATCATTTGTTCTGACATATAGATTCCTAGTACTTCAGTTTTGGTCACAGCACCCCAGTCGCTCCCAGCATTGTGACATGGATTAGAGTTTAAAACACCTTGATTTCATTGGTTATTTCGCGAGATCACGATCAGCAAACCAAAGGCTCGACTCAGCCGGCTAGGGTGGTGGGTTTGCACTTATAATTTTGCTTTGCCGTGCGTCTCGATCATCTTTTCTGATTGACATGACGTCCCTCGCGCTTAAGTGCGAAGATTTCTACAGCTAACGTCGCATCTGTGCAGACGAAAACAATGAAAACAATCGATTCGATTAAAGCCGCCTTTAAACAGGGTCAACGGTCAGAGGCCCTTGAGGCTTGCGTGCAACTGTGCGCGGCCGAACCCGCCAATCTTGAGCCCAAACGTTTATTCGCCTTGCTGCATGTCGTACTTGGCAACTTTAGCGAGGCAAAAACAGGGTACCAAGCCGTGCTGGCCTTACGTCCAAACGATAGCGACGCGCTCTTTAACCTGGCCGTATGCGAAAGAGAATTACACCGTCTTGACG
>JBAXLV010000377.1:0-3213 GCA_037134635.1 Alcaligenaceae bacterium | reverse complement strand
GGCTCGCCCGCAATTTTGCAATCACGCGCCATCGATTCGACGGGCTACGTGCAGCCGCCAATCAATATGTTGCGCGAAGTGCGCGGCACGCGCTCGATTTATCACAACAACGCGATTCAATCCTGGAAACTCGACGCAAACGGTGAGGTCAGCAATGTTCAAGTTGGCTAAAACGTTTGCTGCAACCGGCACGAGGGCTTATCTCAAACCCGTGAAGCTGGTTGCACTCGTGTTGTTCAGTACGGCTGCGATCCTTTTCATGGTCAAAGAAGGCACTGCGCAAAACACCACGGCGAACCAGTACAACGGCCTTGGCCGCACAGCCACCCCAGCTGAGGTCAAGGCTTGGGATATCGATGTACGCCCCGACCTTAAAGGCCTACCCGTTGGTTCAGGAAAAGTGCAGGACGGCCAACCAATTTGGGAGAACAAGTGTGCCAGTTGTCATGGCACGTTTGGCGAATCAAACGAGGTCTTTACGCCTTTGGTAGGCGGCACCACTGCAGAAGACGTCAAGCGCGGACGGGTGGCTTCACTGACTGACCCCAAGCAACCTCAACGCAGCACCTTGATGAAGGTTGCCACAATTTCGAGCTTGTATGACTATATTTATCGGGCGATGCCCTGGAATGCGCCTCGTTCACTGACAGCCGACGACACCTATGCCGTCTTAGCCTATATGCTTAATCTGGCAGAAATTTTTGCCTGACGACTTTGAGTTGAGCAACAAGAACATGGCTGATGTGCAACAGTTGATGCCAAACCGCAATGGCATGACACGCGAGCACGGTATGTGGCGGATTAACGATGCGCCCGACGTTAAGGCGGTTGCCTGTATGAGCAATTGCGTTGAGGTGGTCAAAATCACCTCAAGTCTGCCAGACTACGCGCGCAATGCGCACGAAAATCTGGCTGAACAAAATCGCGCCTATGGGCCGTTTCGCGGGGTGGACACGACCCGGCCCCCTGTCGCTAAATTGCCAGGCTCCGAGCTGGGCCGTCTAGCCTCAGCCGGTTCGACCCCTCCAAGTTCGGCCGCGATGGCCTCTGCCACGACGCTACCCTCTGGCACCCCCGCCACGCTGATGCCACCAGCCGATTTATTTAAGAAGCAAAACTGCTTTGCCTGCCACGCTGCGAGTAGCAAGCTCGTGGGGCCCTCGCTGGTCGAGATTGCCGCAAAGTACAAGAGTCAGCCCGGTAGCGAAGCAAAACTTACTGAAAAAGTCTTGCAAGGCGGGGCCGGCGTTTGGGGCGCGATCCCCATGCCAGTTCAAAACCAGTTATCTGCGGCCGATGCAGGGGCGCTGGTCAAGTGGATACTGACAACGCATTAGGGATCTTGTGGCACCCCGATCGCAGAACCGGCGTAACATTTCACTATTCGGTAATATGCGCGGCAACGACTCAAAGTCACTCAGACACCCACTTAACACCCGCACATACTATTTTTTGAAATTGACAGGAGCAACAATGAATAACCAACGCAGAAACGTCCTACGCCTGACCTCGGTCATTGCCCTGATGGCAAGCTCGGGCCTGATTACCAGCGCACAAGCCGCAGAATGGAACAAAGCTGCCTTTGAAGGCAAGAACCTCGACGACGTCCTCAAAGCGATCGGTGGAACCAAAGCCGAGACATCAGCCGACATCATTATGCGCGCGCCTGACATCGCCGAAAACGGCGCCGTCGTACCCGTCGGTGTTGAAACAAAACTCAAAGCCAGTCAAATCGCAATTTTGGTTGAAAAAAATCCCAGTAGTCTTGCCGCTCAGTTTATGTTGCCTGAGGGCGCTGAAGCCTTTGTCACCACGCGCGTCAAAATGGGCCAAAGCTCAAACGTACACGCTCTTGTTAAGGCAGATGGTAAGTGGTACGTCGCCACTAAAGAAATCAAAGTCACACTTGGCGGCTGTGGCGGCTAAGATCTTGCTGGATTTCACACGGCCTCTCGCACGCAACATGCTTCTCACTCGAATTTAAGACATTTCAAAAGGAATCATCATGGCAGATCCAATGCGCATTCGCGCCGCTGAAAAAGACGGCATCGTTGATGTCAAAGTACTCATGAAACACGATATGGAATCCGGTCAACGCAAAGATGCGGCCGGCGCAGTCATCCCAGCCTGGTTTATTCAAACCGTCGTTGCACAAGTCAAAGGCAAAACCGTTTTTTCTGCAGAGTTTGGCCCTGCAGTTTCAAAAGATCCCTTTTTGAATTTTAAAATCAAAGGTGCCGAAAAGGGCGACGAAATCGTCGTCGATTGGGTAGACAACAAAGGCGATAAACGTAGCGACAAGGCCAAAATTACCTAAGACCTTATAGGCGTAGCCATTCACGTCCATTTGATTTTTATGTTGTCACGCTTCAGGAGCTGCCCATGCAAAAAAAATATGTGCCATTCATCTTGGCAAGCTTACTCAGCCTCGGTTCCGCCTCTGTATTTTCGCAAAGTGCAACAGACGAAATCGCCAAGTATCGCGAAATGATTGCCGATGGCAATCCTTCAGAACTTTACGAAATGGCCGGCGAAGAGCTTTGGAAACAGCAAGCGGGTCCTAAAAAAGCGACGTTAGAAAAATGCGACCTAGGGTTAGGGCCAGGCGTGGTCGATGGTGCGGCAGCGCAATTGCCGCGTTACTTCAAAGATACCGATCGCGTACAAGATCTTGAATCTCGCTTAATGACTTGCATGCAAACGCTACAGGGAATCGAACAAACTGAGATCATTAACGGCGCGTTTGGAAAAGGCGTGCGTAAAAATGTCGAGGCCATTGTTGCGTATATCGTTACGCATTCCAAAGACATGAAAATTAACGTGCCCGCCACGCATCCAAAAGAAAAAGAAATGGTCACGCTGGGTCAAAAAATGTTTTTCTATCAAGGTGGCCCAATGGATTTTTCGTGTGCCTCATGTCATTCAAGTAGCGGGCAACGGATCCGTCTGCAAGACTTGCCTGATTTGACGACACAAGCGGGCTCTGCATTGGGCTGGGGCTCCTGGCCCGCCTATCGCGTCTCGAGTGGCGAATTCTGGACGATGCAACGCCGTCTGAACGATTGCTTCAGACAACAACGGATGCCCTTCCCGATTTACGGCTCTGACGTCACGATTGCCCTGTCGATCTTCATGGCAAATAAAGGTGATGGCGGCACGGTTCAAACACCCGGCCTCAAGCGCTAAGCCAACTCAGGAAACTATTATGAACAC
>JBAXLV010000376.1:0-3215 GCA_037134635.1 Alcaligenaceae bacterium | reverse complement strand
CTTGAAAGCGAGTATCGTCTTTACCGCGGCTAAAAGAACAAATGCAACTCCCCACCACAGAGGCCGGAACCCACGCCCCGGTGAATCAATGGTAAATTCAGTCTTCTGTATCCAGACTCCCAGTGAGAAAAATAACAGGCCTTCACCTTCAATAAACACTAATCCCATGGTTCCCAACCAAAACAGCAACGCTATCGCAAAAAACACCCACCTTGCAACCGGATGGGTAACGCACCATCGGATTGCCGGGTAAGCAAGATTATAGATAAGTAGAACCCTGATAAACCATAATTGGTAAGGAACCGGGAGAAACAACCAGCGAACAAGGAGTTCGTACCAATGATAGTCGTGAAGCAACAATCGTGAATTATCAATTTGCACAACATGCGAGCTGGCAACCAGCGCGAAAACTACAGGTGACGTCCTCACTAATTTGTTGGGTGCCAAAGGTTGTTACGGCTTGTTGCCTGAGCGCAGTACAAAGTGTTGCAATAGCCGAGGGTGCAATTGCCTCGAGCTCGGTTTCAACCGCAGTTTGCCCATCAAATTGTCGGTCTGCCACGACCATGCCAAAGGCGCTGAACAGGCCTGGCAACGGCGGCACAATGACCTCTTTAATTTCGAGCTCTTCGGCTAGGTCAATCGCATGAACGGGGCCGGCACCGCCGTAGCACATGTAAGATAATTCTCGCGGATCATAACCACGCTCAACGGTCATCAAGCGCATGGCTTGTGCCATTAACGCGTTTGCAACGACGCGAACAGTCCAGGCTGCTTCGAGTGCTGAGACACCCAGCGGCTTGGCCAGGTGCTCTTCTACTGCAATGAGCGCCGCTTGTGCGTCAAGCTTGAACTCGCCACCTAGAAATGAATTTGGATCGACATAGCCAAGTAAGACATTGCAGTCGGTGACCGTAGGGCGTTTGCCGCCACGGCCATAGCAGGCGGGGCCTGGGTCTGCCCCCGCACTTTGTGGTCCGATATGCACCCCGCCGCCGCTATCAATCCAGGCGATCGAGCCACCGCCAGCGCCAATCGAATCAATATCGATGGTGGGCGCACGTACGGCGTGGGTGTGTAACAGGCTGCTGGTGCGCAGTTCAGGCCGCGAGTCGCGAATGAGTGACACATCAAAGGTCGTGCCTCCCATATCGCCTAATAAAACGCCAGGGAGCTGCGCCTGCTCGCTGGCGCGCACAGCGGCGCTCACACCGCCCGCGGGGCCCGACTCGAGCAGCACGATTGGTTTGGCCGCAACCACCTCAGTTGACGCCAGCCCCCCGTTTGACTGCATAAATAATAGTTCGCCTTGAAAGCCAGCAGCTTGCAGCTGCTGATCAAAATGATGGATGTACTGGCCACAGACCGGCCCGAGTAACGCATTCATCACAGTCGAGCTCGTGCGCTCGTACTCCTGCATTTCAGGGTTGACCTGGTGCGAGGCGGTGATGAAATGATTGGGCAGTAATTGCTTGAGTGCCTTGAGTGCTTGTTGCTCGTGGGTTGGGTTTACATAGGCGTGTAAAAAACAAATCGCAACAGCCTCGATGTCTGAGGCTTTTATTTTTGTGGCGAGCTGGCCAAGTGCATCAAGATCTAGCGGTGTTTCAACTGACCCGTCTGGGCGAAGGCGTTCAGCAATTTCAAGGCGCCAACGCCGCTCAACGAGGGGTTTTGGATTTTCAAATTGCAGGTCATAGAGATCGGCCCGATCGTGACGCGAGACCCGGCGCAGTTCGAGAATGTCGCGAAACCCGGCTGTCGTGATCAGCGCCGTTTTAGCCCCCTTGCCTTCGACAATCATGTTCGTGGCCATGGTCGTGCCATGACCAATAAAACCAACCTGGGCACTGGTTTTTCCACTGAGTTCAAGGATGCGATGAAAGCCGTGCATGGCGCCCACCACGCGATCGGAGGGGGTTGTGGGCACTTTGGTCGACCATATTTGACCCGTGTGGTCATCCACCAGGACAATGTCTGTAAAAGTGCCACCCACATCAATGCCAATGCGATTCATAAAATATCAAACCTTCAAGCAAAAAATACCAAGACTGATGGTCGTTTTAGGCTGACGCCTTGTCAAGCCCGACACCCCTTGGTTTGCCCTAGGTAAGGGGCTTTGGGGAGCAAAAGTGTCGGCTGTGGCTGCGAGGAGCGGTTTCATTGGAATTCGCCGTAGTAATAAATTAAAATGTTAAGAACGTTACAAATTGAACGAACTTTGCGTGTATGGCCCTGCTGACGATTCTGCATTTTCCTGACAAACGCTTGCATAAGGTTGCGAAACCGGTGGCAGCGGTGACGGATCGCATCCGCAAATTAGCCGCCGATATGGCTGAAACCATGTATGACGCGCCTGGCGTGGGCCTGGCGGCGACCCAGATCGATGTCCATGAGCGTGTCGTGGTGATCGATGTCAGTGAAAACAAAGACGATTTGATGGTGCTGATTAATCCTGAAATCCTCTCGGTGAGCGACGAAAAAACGCCTCATGAAGAGGGCTGTTTGTCGGTGCCCGGGGTCTACGATGAGGTCATCCGGCCTTCTACAGTGCGCGTTCGGGCGCTAAACCTTGAAGGGGAAGTGCACGAGTTTGACGCAGAAGGATTGCTTGCGGTCTGTGTGCAACACGAGATAGATCATTTGAATGGCAAAGTGTTTGTGCAGCACTTGTCATACTTGAAACAGACTCGGCTTAAGGCCCGTCTGCGCAAAGAACAGCGCGAACTCGAGCGGGCCTAGCCTCTGACGCATGCATATTGAAATCTTGGGCTATTTAGCGGCATTTTTAACGACCGCTGCGTTTTTTCCGCAAACATATAAAACAATCAAAACTCGCGATACCAAAGCAATTTCACTCGCGATGTATGTGTTGTTTACGCTGGGTATTGCGCTATGGCTTGCGTATGGTCTGTTGATTGAGTCTTGGCCACTTATCTTTGCCAATGCCATCACGTTTGTGATGGCATTGACCATTTTGATTATGAAGCTTAAAGAGCGCTAGAGGCTTGAGGCGCCTGACCAGCCTTGTATAAACGCAGCGGCAGTTTGTCGCTTTCCGCCAGCACGCTGTAATTCGGTTAGCCGCAGCAGACCCACTGTGGTGGCAATATCAAGCCCTTCGGGGCTCACGGCAACCACACTGCCAGGGCTGGCTTGCACGGTCGCGTCTTCAAGTGCAACGGCACTCCAAACCTTGACGGGCGCTTCGATGG
>JBAXLV010000375.1:0-3217 GCA_037134635.1 Alcaligenaceae bacterium | reverse complement strand
ACTACCCAGCTGTTCAGTTAAATGTCAGTTCCGACTGAAATTTTAAAGAACTTGTCACAATCATAAAAAATGAACGCCAGACTCCCCGTGTCTAAGACAGACCCTTTGATTGAAGTTGATCGCGTCATCTCCGAATTGCGGCGCGGAGCCAGTGTACGAGTACACCTCGGCGAGTCAAGTGTGCTGATGTTGGCGGCCGAGGCCGTGAATGCTTCAAGTTTGAATACACTGGCGTCTGAAGCGCGCTCACCAATTACATTAGTGATGACAGGTACCCGTGCCAATGTGCTGGGTCTTGATAAAGGCGATCATCAAGCTTGTTTGGTTTCGATGGCAGGGGGTTTAAATAAAGCAGTCATTGATTATTTGGCCAACCCATTATCTGCACTTGAAGTCCCACCTGATCTGACCTCACTCGAACTCAAGCCCGCGGGACATCTTGAGCAAGCCTGCGTAACGCTGGCTAAACTTTCACGCTTACTGCCAGCAGCGATTGTGGCGAGGGCTGAAACGGCCACTGATGCCTTGGATGTTCAGGTCTCTGCGATTGAGGCCTATATGGATATCGCCGCTGATTCTTTAAGTGTCGTTAGCGAAGCACGCGTCCCACTCGAAACTGCCGAGCACGCGCGTGTTGTTGCGTTCAGGCCGCGCGATGGTGGCATTGAACATTTAGCCATTGTCGTGGGCGAGCTCGATCCTGCAGTGCCTGCACTGATTCGTCTGCATTCAGAATGTTTTACGGGCGACTTGATGGGCTCACTGCGTTGCGATTGTGGCAACCAGTTGCGCGGTGCGATTCGGGCAATGGACGAGTCGGGTAGTGGGATTTTGCTTTATCTGGCACAAGAGGGCCGTGGGATTGGTTTGGTGAACAAGCTGCGCGCCTATCAGTTGCAAGACGCTGGTTTTGATACCGTTGATGCCAACTTGCAGCTCGGGTTTGATTCAGACGAGCGCAACTATTTGCCAGCTGCACAAATGCTTCGATTGTTGGGCGTGACGCGTGTTCGCTTAATGACAAACAACCCTGCTAAAGTTTCAGCGTTGGCGCAACACGGTATCGAAGTCGTCGAACGTGTGCCGCATATTTTCCCGTCAAATGAGCATAACCATGGCTACCTTCGTACCAAAGCTGCGAAAAGTGGTCATATGCTTTAAGGCATACTCGCGATGAGTCGTGTACGGCTCTCGCATCTTTCAGCGGGTTTTATCTCAGTACTTGTGGGCTACACCAGCTCTGCGGCGATTGTGCTTCAGGCTGCCTATGCAGCCGGTGCGACCCCCGCTGAAATCTCTTCATGGTTATGGGCGCTCGGTATCGGGATGGGCTTGACCTGCATTGGTCTGTCACTTTATTTTCGTGAGCCGATCTTGACGGCCTGGTCGACGCCAGGTGCCGCACTCTTAATAACGGGCCTCGCGGGCTTGTCGATGTCAGAAGCCATTGGCATCTTTTTATTCAATTCTTTGCTCATCACAATCGCTGGGTTCTCGGGTTTGTTCGAGCGGCTGATGGGCTATGTACCCAAGACGCTTGCTGCGGCAATGTTGGCCGGGGTGCTGTTGCGTTTCGGGATGGATGTGTTTGTCGTGCTGCCTCAGCAGGCTGGCTTGGTTGGCGCGATGCTTGTGGGGTTCTTAGTGTTGCGCCGTGTGTTGCCGTTGTATGCGGTACCACTGACCTTATTGATCGGCCTGGGTGCTGCGGCAGCACTAGGTTTATTTCAAGCGCAGCACTTACAAATTAGTTTTGCTCAACCACTTTGGATGACGCCGACCTTCTCGGCTACGACAATGATTGGTGTGGGGATCCCGTTGTTTATCGTTTCAATGGCTTCGCAAAATGTGCCTGGCTTAGCCGTGTTGCGCGCCAATGGTTACACCACGCCTGCTTCGCCGCTGATTGGTTTTACAGGTCTTGCAGGTTTGATTCTTGCGCCGTTTGGCGGCTTTTCATTTAATCTCGCGGCTATTACCGCAGCGATGTGCATGAGCCAAGATGCAGATCCGAATCCAAAAAATCGTTATCTTGCTGCAGTCTGTGCGGGATGCTTCTATGTACTGATCGGGATCTTTGGCGCGACGGTGGTGAGCTTGTTTGCAGCTTTTCCGCAGGCGCTGATCGTGACGATTGCTGGCTTGGCGTTATTGGGCACGATTGGTAATGGTTTAGCCAATGCCCTGAAAGAAGACAAAGAGCGCGATGCCGCGGTCATTACGTTTTTAGTAACGGCTTCAGGGCTTTCTTTGTTTGGGATCAACAGCGCTTTTTGGGGTTTAGTACTTGGCATGATGACTGCGGCGTTGAATCACCGCAAGTCATCGTGAGCCAAGCAACTTAAACTGCTGCGCCTGTGGTGTCCAGTGCAGTACCCGAGTCATAGATGGGTGGATGCGTCACAATCGATTTGAGTTCTGGGTGTGCAAGCTGCAAGGCTTTTAGGTCAGGCTTAGGACGACATAAGGTATGGTCACCTTTGAACGCCTGTTCGATGGCGTGCGCGGCCGCTAAGACTTGATCATCACCAAATAAACGCCCAGACATTTGCAGCCCAAAGGGCATACCATGTTCGTCAGTGCCGCAGGGCAAGGCGATAGTTGGATTGGTGGCAAGCGTCACCACGTAGGTTAAGCCTAACCAGTGGTAATAGTTGCGCATCGTTTGGCCATCAACCTGCGCTGCGTAGAGTTCAGTCCAGGGAAACGCAGTGACAGGTACGACCGGAGACAGAATCAAATCATATTTTTCAGTAGCAGAAGCAAACTGCCGTGTAATTTTAGTTTGTTCAAGATGTGCCCAGGCGCGGTCTGCCAGCGTGATGGAGGACGCGATCTCCATGTTTGCACGAATATTCGGGCCGAGTGTTTCGGGTTTCGTGCGATAGGTTTCTGCGAAAGACGATACGAAGTTTTCAGCGCGCAATATATCAAACGCGCGATCAGGGTCGCCTAATTTGAAGGCAATCGGTTCGCACTTTGCCACTAATTTAGAAAGTGCCTCGATGCGTTTGCGAAAGGTTCTGCGAATTTCTTGATCGACAATACACACGCCAAAGTCTTCGGTGTAACCAATCCGCAATTTTGACAAATCAAATTGTTTGAGTGGCCAAAATTTTGTCGGATCGTTGGGAAACACAAGTGGATCCATCGCGTCAGGCCCAACGCTCGCTGAATATAGCAAGGCTGTATCCGCCACGTCACGCCCCATCGGGCC
>JBAXLV010000374.1:0-3228 GCA_037134635.1 Alcaligenaceae bacterium | reverse complement strand
CAAGATGGCCGAGGCCAGCGCGGCTTCAGTCAAGCCAGTGACGGGGCAACTCAACACTTCGCGCAACGCCAGCAATCCTGGGTCGCCAAAAGCGGCTACAACAAGCGCGTCATAACTGCCATCCAACTCAGCCGCACGCTCGGCCGCCGCATGAGCACCTATCATCGCTTCAAAGCGGGTTTCAATATACGCAACACCAAAGGCCGCCGTTGCAACTTCGATTTGTGTGCCCGGCGAAGCGCTACGCATCGCCTCGTCGCGAATCAATATTGAAACGCTCTCTGAAATATTTGGATTGATTAAAAGTATGCGCATGCGGAGCGTTACAAGCGTTTAGCCGTAATCGTTGGCGCGCCACCACGCAAAAATTGGCCATACCCTTTTTTGCCTAAAAACTGTTTGCCATCCCAGACGACTTCACCACGCGAAAGCGTCATCCCGGGCCAAGCTTTCAGCTCAATACCTTCATAGGGCGTGTAATCGACCGCATGGTGTAGATCGGTATTTTGAATAGTGAGCGCGCGCTCATCCCAGATCACCAGATCTGCATCACTACCGATCGCAATGGTTCCTTTGCGCGGATGCAAGCCATACGCTTTTGCGGCGTTGGTCGAGGTCAGTTCAACAAACTTAGACAAGGTAATGCGCCCGCCCAAGACACCCTCTGAATACAACAAGGGCATCCGCGTCTCTAAGCCAGGGATTCCGTTTGGAATATATTTGAAGTCAACTTCTTTACCCTCAGGCTTTTTACCCTCGGGGCTGTCGTAATTAAAAGGTGCGTGATCAGACGAAAACACAGTAAATAAGCCATCGTTCAAACCGTCCCAAATCACCTCTTGATTCGCCTTGTCACGAGGTGGCGGGCTACACACACACTTCGCACCCAGATAGCTGTCATCCAACCCTAAATCTGCCGCCGTTAAGAATAGATATTGCGGACAGGTCTCGGCCAAGATCTTCAAACCATGCGCGCGACCCCAACGAATTTGCTCAACAGCTTCGCGTCCCGACACGTGCACAATCAAAATCGGTACATCGACAAGTTGCGATAGCGAAATAGCACGATGCGTCGCCTCGCGTTCGACCAGCATGGGGCGCGAATGGGCGTGAAACCGAGGCGCTGTTTGACCGGCCGCCTCAAGTCGGCGGGTCAGCCATTCAATACAGTCTGAGTTTTCGGCGTGAATCATGGCCGTGGCACCATGCGTGCGCGCCACCGACAATACATCCAAGATCTGACCGTCGTCGAGCTTTAAGTCGTCGTAGGTCATGTAGATTTTGAACGAGCTATAGCCTTCACGGATCAAGGCAGGGAGTTCATTTTGCAAAACATCGGGGGTTGGATCACTTACGATCAAGTGAAACGAATAGTCAATATGCGCTTGTCCGTTAGCGCGCTGATGATAATCATCGACCGCAGCACGAATCGACTGACCTTTGACCTGCGAAGCAAAGGGGATCACAGTGGTCGTACCACCACAGGCTGCAGAACGGGTGCCCGTATCAAAGTTATCGGCCATTTTGGCGGGCGGTGGCATGGGTTGATCCAGGTGACAATGGCCGTCAATCCCCCCGGGTGTCACTACGCGACCCGCGGCGTCGATTTCTTTCGTGGCTTTAGGTAAGTTTTTACCCAACATCACAATCACGCCATCTTTGATGCCGATATCACTATCAAAGGTATCAGCAGCAGTAGCCACTTTCGCATTACGAATAACAAGATCGAACGCACTCACAGTACTCGCTCCAAAATGTAGTAATTCTTCACACGATGACACCAAGCAAATAGTATGCCAGTCTGAGTGGGGCTATTGTAAGCATTGTAGACTTCCCGCAATCGACGCGCTTTGTCCTTTACACTCTACAGCCTTTGAGCCTAGCACCTTCCACCATGCGAAACTTTCCAAGAATCGGCGTTTTAACCCCTTCGTCCAACACGGCACTCGAGCCTTTAACCAGTGCAATCATTGCCCAGATACCCGGTGCAAGTGCGCATTTTGCGCGGTTCAAGGTCACAGAAATCGCCTTATCTTCTCAAGCGTTAGGGCAGTTTGACGACAGCAAAATCCTATTAGCCGCCGAAATGCTCGCCGATGCCGAGGTCGACATCATCACCTGGAGCGGTACGTCGTCGGGCTGGCTTGGCTTTGATACCGACGAGCGACTCTGCGAGCGCATCACCGAACGTACGGGGATCCCGGCATCGACGGCGATTTTGTCGCTCAACGCGCTGCTGGCTCGCAAAAACATTACGCGCTTGGCACTTGTCTCGCCATACACACCCGACGTGCAGGCGCGCATCATCGAAAACTACAAAGCGCTTGGCATAACGGTCGTGGCTGAGTTGCACGAAAATATTCGAGTCAATCATGACTTCGCGTTAGTTGATCCCGCAAGACTTGAGCAAATGATTCAAGAAACCTGCATCAATGGTGCCCAAGCAGTCTCAACCTATTGCACCAATTTGCATGCTGCACAACTTGCTGAACAGGTTGAAAAAATAACGGGTGTCCCGCTTTTGGATACCGTGAGCACAACCGTTTGGGGCGCACTGACCAAGCTTGACATCAACCCCGCCCAAGTCAAAGGCTGGGGACAGCTTTATCAGTGGTAGTTTGACCGGGGCCGCCGCGGCAAAACTCAAAAAAAAACGACCTTGTGGGTCGTTTGTGTACTTGGTGGGCTGGGCGAGACTCGAACTCGCGACCAACGGATTAAAAGTAGAAAACTCTAGTTTTTATTGTTGTAAATCAATAACTTAATTTTAGTGTGCAGCAAAGTGTGTAGGTAAAAAGTGGATTTATTAGATTGTTTTTGTTGCTAAATACTGTACTACTGCTTAATTTTGTAACGCTTACTGCCCTAACGGCTATCTCTAAATTTAAGAGATAGCTGTTCAAATTGAACAGAAAATTGGTAGCTATTCACTCAGCCTTTTTCCTTCATTAAGTTTGCAATATTCTCGGCCAATTTTTCTATTTGTGCTGATGTTAGTGATGCGAGGAATTTGTTTTCTACCTCTTGCTGTAAGTTAAGCGGCTGAGCCAGTTCGTTCGGCATGTTCTTCGACCGGCCATGCAGCATATCTCCAAGCCTTTCCATCGCTCCACGCTGTTGCCGTCTGTCACGCTCTAATTGCTTTTGATTTTTTATCCACGCCTTTTTTATTTTTTGTTTGTGCGCTTCTGTAGTTTCAATCACCCCTGCCATCAACTCGCGCGTAAA
>JBAXLV010000373.1:0-3229 GCA_037134635.1 Alcaligenaceae bacterium | reverse complement strand
TTGGCCACTGCAGTTGGGACAGCTTTACCCATATTGTTGGCAGACTCGTATTTGCTGGCCGCCGATGTTCAATCGGATCCGGGTGTCTTTCACGCTGAGGGGCTCGCATATCTGACCGATAGCGGGTTACCGGTTGATTGGGCAAGCGTTGGATCGCAGGCGCAGGATTCGTCCGTAGCTGAGAAAAGCGTCTTAAGTCAAAGCTACTCGCCATCGAACTCGCACGAGCTCGACGAATACTTTGACAGTGCGCCCGTTGCACATCTCGGAGAACCGGCCGCGGTCGCTTCTTATTTGGGGTCAGGCGGTAGTGCGGGGCAGGGTCAACCGAGCGCACGCTCTGAGCCGACCAGTAACGGCGACGCTAAAAAAAGCTAATTTAATTTTTTATAGTCAGGATTCAAACATGAGCAAATATGCTGTCGAAGCACCATCAATTGTTGGTTTACCGATCGTCGGAAGTGATGAGTTGTTTCCTGTCCGACGCGTGTATTGCGTTGGACGAAATTATGCTGAACACGCCAAAGAAATGGGCTTTACAGGTCGCGAAGATCCCTTTTTCTTCTGCAAGCCTGCAGACGCGCTCGTCGCAATCCCGGCTGGCAAGCCAGGTCACATTCGTTACCCTTCAAAAACTGCGAATCTGCATTACGAAATGGAATTGGTCGTGGCCTTGGGTAGCGGCGGGGTGGATATTCCGGTTGAGCAGGCGAATGACTGTATCTTTGGTTATGCGCTTGGCCTTGATATGACGCGTCGTGATTTGCAAAATGAGTGCAAAAAACAAGGACGTCCTTGGGAAGTGGGTAAAGCCTTTGATGAGTCCGGTCCGATTGGTCCCATTCATCCTCGTGCAGTCACAGGTACCCTGTCACAAGGCAGCATTACTTTGTCGGTGAATGGCACGCAAAAACAAACAAGCGATTTGTCGCAAATGATCTGGAATATTCCAGAAAGTATTGCTTATTTATCTGGATTGTTTGAGTTAAAGGCCGGCGATCTCATTTTTAGTGGTACCCCTGAAGGGGTGGGTGCTGTCGTTAAAGGTGACAAGATGATTGGCACGGTTGCCGGCTTGGGTCAATTCGAAGTGCACGTTATTTAAACTGAAAGAGCTGCTGCATCGCGTTTTCAGCGTTAAATAACGCCACGGGTTTTCCAGTCAGCTTGTTGCGCGACGCTAATACCAAGTCCTTCCAGGATTTCGGTCGTGTGTTGGCCTAGAGCGGGCGCAGCGCGTGTAATTTGACCTGGGGTTTTGCTCAATTTAGGTACGATTCCAGGCACTTTGACGACCGAGCCATCTGCGAGCGTTGCGTCCAGAATCATGTCACGCGCTTGATAGTGTGGGTCACTTGCGATGTCTGCAGCATCGTAGCTTTTTCCTGCCGGGACTCCCGCTGCGTTCATTGCAGTTAATACGTCGTCCAGAGAATGCTGCGACGTATAGGCCGAAATCGCGGCATCAATCAATTCAGCATGTTTTGCGCGGCCGACATTGCGCGCAAGTTTTGGATCATTTGCTAAGTCTGTCCGATTGATCATTTCCATGAGCCTTTTATAAATGCTGTCGCCGTTGCCAGCGATCAACGCGTATTTGCCATCCTTGCAGAGATAGGCGTTGGTGGGCGCAATGCCGGGCATACTGGCACCTGAAGGTTGCCTGACTGCACCAAATTTTGAGTACTCAGGCAACACACTTTCAAGCATATTAAAAACAGACTCGTAAAGCGCAACATCAACCTCTTGTCCCACCCCGCCTTGTTGTTCGCGATGACGTAGGGCCATCAACACTCCAATCACGCCGTGAAGACCAGAAAGCGTATCGCCAATTGAGACGCCTGTGCGAACGGGTGGGCGACCCGGCTCGCCCGTAAGGTAGCGCAAGCCACCCATGGCTTCACCGATCACGCCAAAACCGGGGCGGTCTTTGTAAGGACCCGTTTGGCCATAGCCCGACACGCGTAACATGATTAACTTTGGATTGATCGCGTGTAACTCTTTGAAGCCAATGCCCCATTTTTCTAGCGCACCTGGCCGAAAATTTTCGATCAAAATATCAGCGTCTTTTGCTAATTGTCGGATGACTCCTTGACCTTCAGGCTCGCGCAGGTTCAGCGTGATCGATCGTTTGTTACGCGCGTGAGCCGCCCACCAAACTGAGGTGCCGTCGTGCAGCATTCGCCAGGCACGTAAGGGGTCGCCGGTTTCAGGAGGTTCAATTTTGATGACGTCTGCGCCAAATTCCCCCAAAATTTTTGAGGCAAAAGGCCCGGCAATGAGTTGTCCGAGTTCAATGACTCGCAGGCCGCTTAAAGGAAGTGTCATGTTGGCTAACTATATTTAGAAAGAAAAAAGATAGTACTGGTCATAAAGTGAAGTTTGAATTATTTCAACGCTGAGAGCCAAGGGCGAGAGCCATAATGTTGTTGCTCAAAACGTTTGATCTCGCTTTCGTAGCCCAATGTCAAGGTGAGTTCATCGACACCTTTTAGTAAACATTCTTGCCAAAAGGGGTCGAGTGTAAAGGTCTGCGTCTCGCTCAGGCCGGGTGCTTGAAGCGTGCACGAAGCAAGATCAATCGATATGTCACAACTTGCTGAATCGGTGTGCACCTGACTGAACAATGCTTGGCGTACACGTTCAATCGTTTCTGCTTCAAGTTTGATGGGTAATAAACCATTTTTTAAGCAATTATTAAAAAATATATCGCCAAAGCTCGGTGCCAGAATCGCGCGAATCCCAAAGTCTGACAAACAGTACACCGCAGCTTCGCGCGAAGAGCCGCAGCCAAAGTTTTCATCCGTAACAAGAATTTGTGCATTTTTAAACGCGGGTTTGTTTAAAACAAAATCAGCGCGTGGTTTTGCATCCTCATCGAAGCGCAGGTCATGAAACAAATAGGTTTTGTACAAAGCGTCGCGATCTTTTTTTAAAAACCGTGCTGGAATAATCTGATCCGTATCGATATTGCGCCCCTCGAGTGGGGCTGCAACTGCGCGTAAGTGTGTGAAGCCTGGCATTTTATTTTTGCCCTAAAAGTGTTCGCACGTCAGTGAAATGCCCCGTGAGCGCGGCGGCAGCGGCCATGGCGGGACTGACCAGGTGGGTGCGGACGCCGGGCCCTTGGCGGCCGACAAAGTTGCGATTAGACGTTGAGGCGACTCTTTCGTTGGCAGCGGCGAGGTCACCATTAATGCCTACGCACATAGAACAACCTGGCTCGCGC
>JBAXLV010000372.1:0-3230 GCA_037134635.1 Alcaligenaceae bacterium | reverse complement strand
AATCCAGAAATATTGGCGCGTGTTAAATCAGCGAACGCCCTATTTCTGGATTTGTTCGGCGCTTTTGTCGAGCCCCTTGAGCAGAATCTTGGCGTTAAATCGAGTCACTCGATTGGTAAATCGCATTTATCGGTGAGTTCAAACGCGTACCGGGATCGCATCGAAGCAATTAACTTTAGTCTCGCGCATGATGACGGTCAATTTGTGCGCGATTTATCGCAGGCAGACGTGATCTTAATCGGAGTGTCGCGTTGCGGTAAAACACCCACCAGCCTGTATCTCGCCATGCAGTACGGAATTAAGGCTGCAAACTTTCCACTGATCCCTGAAGATTTTGAAAGAAATGCGTTGCCAAGCACGTTATCTCAATTCAAAAAGAAACTTTTCGGACTCACGATTCAGCCTGAGCGGCTCACAGAGGTGCGTCATGAGCGGCGCCCAGACAGCATCTATGCCTCTTTGGCACAATGCCGTCACGAGGTCGCAGAGGCCGAGCGTCTGATGCGTCGTGATTCGATTCCCATGCTCTCGACCACCACGAAATCAATTGAAGAGATTTCAACGACGGTACTGCAAGAGGTTGGGCTCGATAAGCACTCAGCATATTAACAAACTAGGTTTTAGTTTGATGTTGTCGGCGCTGTTCAAACAAACAAATTGCGGCTGCCGCCGTCACATTGAGAGACTCGGCACCCTGCAACTCATGCTCGATTCGTATCTTGATCGAGGCTTTCTCAATTAAGGCAGAATCAACGCCCTGCCCTTCATTACCGAACACCCAAGCACAATGCGCAGGTAACGCGGTCACAAAAAGATCTTGCGCCGCAGTCAATGTTGTGACCACTAATGGAACCTCGAGTGTCGCCAGCATAGCGTTGAGATCGATTTGCTCATGCAGTCGCAAAGCAAAATGCGCTCCCTGCCCGCTACGCAAAACCCGCGGCGACCAAAGCGTCGCTGTCCCAGTCGTTGCAAACACGCGTTTAATACCCGCTGCGGCGCAGGTGCGCAGGATGGTGCCAACATTGCCTGGGTCTTGGATTCGATCAAGAATCACGACCGACTCTTTAACCCGCATCGGTAAAGTATCCACCTTAGGCTGAACGACAAAGAGCACGCCTTGGTTCGTATTAAAACTTGAAAGACCACCAAGCAAAGTGCCCGACATGGTCAGGCACACTTCAGGTGGTAATTTGTCGATCAACTCAATTAATTGGGGTTCTTGAATTCGATCCATGTCAAAGATCGCGTACTGCGGTGGGCGTCCGACACCCAGCCATGACTCGCACAAATGAATGCCATCCAGAATGACCGGCTCGCCCCTTCGACCCGCACTCGACTGCCATTTGTACAACTGTTTAAACAACGGGTTCGAACGAGATTCAATATGTTTCAACACAACTCCAATAAGCGTCGCACCGGCGCAAAGCTGCGGCGATGTGCAGGACAAGGACCAAACTCTTTTAAGCGTGCCATATGCAACGCGGTTCCGTAACCTTTGTGCAGGTTAAACCCGTACGACGGATAAAGCTCATGCAAACGCATTAAATCTGCATCACGCGCGGTTTTAGCCAAAATTGATGCGGCTGAAATGGCGGGTACCAACGCATCGCCCTTGATCACGGTTTGTACTCGGCACGTTAAACGTGGCGCCTGATTACCATCAACCCAAGCTAACTGGGGCGTAATCTTCAAACCAAGCACTGCGCGCTGCATGGCCAGGAGTGTGGCCTGCAGGATATTCATTTGATCGATCTCCTCGACGTTCGCAAGCGCGACGCACCAGGCTAACGCACGCTGCTGGATCAAAGGAGCGAGCACTTCGCGCCGCTTCTCGGTCAACACTTTTGAGTCGGCCAATCCCTCGATCGGTTGAGCGGGATCAAGAATCACTGCAGCCGCATACACATCACCCGCCAGAGGACCACGTCCCGCCTCATCGACCCCTGCACAAAATTGTGCGGTCGGATCCACACTAACAAAAAGACTGGATTGCGTTAGGCGGCTCATCGGATAGCACCTTGAATGTTTGGAGTGCCTTCCTGTGCAATTTGCAAAATCACTTCGGCTGCCCGAGTCGCAGTGTCGCAACGTAACGAGTGGTGTAACGCATGAAATCTCGCAACAATCTGGCTTGCCTGTCGTTCGTTCACTAGTTTTTCGTACAGGGCAGCAGCGAGCCCTTCAGGGGTCGCATCTTCTTGAATCAGCTCTGGTACGACTGAATCATTCAACAAAATATTTGGTAAGCCTACCCAAGGTAGATACGGCCTTTGTTGACCAGATTTCCAAGCCATCACGCGACGCACCCAGGGCGAAACCGCATACGAAATTACCATCGGCCTTTTGAATAAGGCCGTTTCTAAAGTCGCCGTACCACTTGCCACCAACGCCACGTCACAGGCCTCGAGGGCCTCCCAGGCGACAGGTCTTTTTTGCACAGAAGGTGCATCGGCCCCAGAAGCACTCGAGGCAATACCTGCTTTTTTTGGCAGCTGATCCGCGGTCAAAACATGCACATTATCGATTGGATTATTTTGCAAAATAACTTTGAACTCAGCCAAACGTGCCGCGTTGACCATCGGCACGAGTACATGCAACTGAGGATCACGCTTTTGTAATCGTTGCACAGCTTGTAAAAATCGCGGTGCAATCCATTTAATTTCAGAGGCTCGACTACCGGGCAGCATCGCTAATACGCGCGCGTGTTGATCAAGCCCTAAGCGCTGACGCGCCTCAAGTTTGTTGGGTTCTTGTGGAATCGCGTCCGCAAGCGGATGGCCCACAAAGGTGACTGGGATTTTTTCTTTTTGATAAATCGCTTCTTCAAAAGGAAACATCACCAGCATGTGTGACACAGCTTGTCTGATGAAGTGGATACGCTCGTACCGCCACGCCCAAATGGATGGGCTCACTAAATGAACCGTTGGTATACCTGCGGTTTTCAGTTTATGTTCTAGACGTAGATTAAAGTCTGGCGCGTCGATGCCCAGAAACACCTTGGGCGGTTCAGTCAACCAACGATTCTTGACATCGAAATACGTGCGAAGCAAGGTCGGGATCTGTTTGAGCGCATCTAAATACCCAAACACGGTCAATGCCTGCATCGGATGCCAAAGTTCAAGCCCTTGCTGCAACAACTGAGGCCCCCCAATGCCCTGGGCCGATACGTTGGGATCCGCTTGTTGGACACCCGCTAGAACTCTTGCCGCGATCAAATCACCCGAAGG
>JBAXLV010000371.1:0-3232 GCA_037134635.1 Alcaligenaceae bacterium | reverse complement strand
CCTCGTGCTAAAAATTTTCCGCCCGCAGCAGTGAGAGAGGGGCCCGCTAATTTTGCATAAGCAGCGAGCGCTTCGGGGTTAGACACTGAGCGATAGGCACTGATCCAGTAGGCTTTTGCCATGACGACTTCTCCAAGGTGGGTAATGTGCAGATATATTACCAAGGGTAGGCTCGATCAGGCCGAAGCCCTGTGATGCTGCAGCGCCACATATGCGGCAGCTGACAAAAGGGTATGATTTTCGGATGCCCTCTTCGATGACGAACGTACAAAGCTCTTTGCGCGCACCCTTCAAGGTGCGTAGTTTTTGCTTTCAGTGGCCTGCCGATCTAGCCGCCTCTTTTGCGTTTGAAATGGAGATCTTAGTCCTCGGCTGGTATGTGCTCGTCGAGTCCGGTTCGGTGATGATGCTCGTGCTATACGGCGCCTTGCAATATTTTGGCTCTGTACTGTCGCCCATGTTTGGTGTTGCCGGTGACCGCCTGGGTTACAGGCGTCTGTTTTTAGTGACCCGGGGGGCTTACACCGCATTGGCTGCGCTGTTAATGGTGTCGGCATTCATGGCAACGCTGAGCCCCTTGCTGGTGATCGGTGTGGCAGCGCTGGTTGGGTTGATTCGTCCGTCAGATAACATGATGCGTTACGCGCTTGTGGGCCAAACGGTGCCTCCGGATCAATTGACCGGGGCCTTGGGCATCTCGCGTATGACGGCTGATTCGGCCCGTATTGCGGGTGCGTTGGCGGGTGTCGGCACGGTTGCTCAATTTGGCATGGCAACGGCTTACGTCTTCATAACAGCCTTGTATCTCGGCAGTTTTTTGTTTTCGATCGGCGTTGCAGGCAAAGAGGCCGGTAGCACCCCTGTAGTCGCGCGCTCAGCATTCGGTGAGTTAGCAGCGGCCTTTGAATACGTTTGGACTCGACCCGAATTACTGGGCGCGATGAGTTTGGCTTTTTTAGTGAATTTTTTTGCATTCCCCTTCACGTTGGGCCTGCTTCCCTACATTGCAAAAAATGTATATGAAGTTGGGCAGGCAGGCTTTGGTGCTTTAAGCGCAAGTTTTGCGTTTGGTGCACTGCTCGGGTCTTTGGTTTTGGGCTTGAACCGCTTTTCGTTGGGCACAGCGCGCGCGATGTTGGTGACAGCGATCCTTTGGTTTAGCTGCTTGTTGGTCTTTAGTTTTTTAACTGAACTCAGAGTGGGGATGTTTTTGCTTGTCTGCACCGGCTTTGTGCAAAGTTTAAGTATGACGCCCCTCGCGGCCGTAATGCTGCGCGGCACCGAGCCTGCCTTCAGAGGACGGGTGATGGGCATGCGGATGCTCGCAATCTGGGGTTTGCCCGCCGGGCTTTTGGCCGCTGGGCCGTTGATCGCTTGGGTGGGATATCAGACGGTCGCTTTTATGTATACCGGTTTAGGGATTGTGCTGACCTTGTGTATTGCCCGGCGCTGGCATCGCGCCCTATGGGATAAAACGGCTCCCTCAAATCAACATCGCTAGTTTGGGGTCGGGGCGCAACGTCTGCTCGAGTAACGGCGACGATCAGCAAGAAGAGACGCTTTGTGTTAGGGTTCTCCCTGAGACAAAACAGATGCGCCTAAAAAGCCCCATGAAGATTTTTTACGGTTGGAAAATGGTATTCGCAGCGGCGTCGCTGCAATTTTTGCAGTCCATGATGCTGCATCAGGCTTTCGGCGCGTATCTCTCGGTGCTGATCGAAGAAAAAGGCTGGAGCAAAACCTCGGTATCTGCAGCTTCAGCAATGATGTCAATGGAAGCAGCCGTTATTGGCCCGTTACTGGGCTGGTTTCTTGATCGCTTTGGCTCGCGCGGCGTGATTCGAATCGGCGTTGTCATGTTTGGCATTGGGTTTATGCTGCTCAGCCAAATCGAATCGTTGACCCAGTTTTATGCTGCGGTCATTGTGATTGCGATTGGATCTTCGATGGCGGGGTATTTTCCGCTGAACGTTGGCATTATTCAGTGGTTTGAAAAAAAGCGGGCGCGCGCCTTGTCATCGGTAGGTTTGGGTCTCGCGCTCGGTGGCATGTTCGTGCCTTTCGTTGCCCTGAGCATGCAGAGTTTCGGCTGGCGCCCGACTGCCTTCGTTTGTGGTGTTGTAGTGATTGTGTTGGGCTATCCACTGGCCTGTATCTTTCGCCGACGCCCCGAAGACTTTGGTGAGACGGTTGATGGATTGGGTGCTACCCGCGGCAATGTTGATTTAAGCGCCACTTCTGACGTGAGCAATGAACCCGAATTCACTGCGCGACAAGCCTTACGCACAAAATCATTTTGGCTTTTGTCAGCAGGCCATGGCGTGGCCTTGATTGTTGTGACAGCTGTTAATACACATGCCATTAACCACATGCGCATTTCGTTGGGTTACACAATTTCTGAGGCGGCTGTCTACGTGACGTTGATGACGGCGTTTCAGGTAGTCGGCGTGTTGTTGGGCGGCTGGTTTGGCGATAAGCTGCGCAAAAACAGAATGGCGGCGACCTGCATGTTGATGCATATGGGTGGCCTGTTGATGCTGACCTACGCGGCCGGGCCGACCATGCTGATTGGCTTTGCGGTATTACATGGTTTGGCCTGGGGGATTCGTGGTCCCTTCATGCAAGCGATTCGTGCGGATTATTTTGGTCGTAAGTCCATTGGCATGATTCTTGGCTTGTCGGCCTTATTGACGGCGCTTGGGCAGATCTCTGGCCCCTTGCTCGCAGGCATTATGGGCGACGCGACGGGTAATTACATGCTTGGATTTACCGTATTGGCGCTCATTTCTGGGGCGGGTTCGGCGTTATTCTGGTTTGCGAAGCCTCCGCCGATGCCAGTTAACGCTACCTGAAGGCTTGGTTCAACGGTATGCTAGATCGCGAGCGTTTAGGCGCGATAAAAATCCATGATCGAGGGACTAACAGCATGAATAATAATAAAAGCAATCGCTTGGCTAAAAAATGGCTTCCAGCAGCCTTAAATACCCTGGGGTTTGTGTGGGCCAGTATCGCCTTGAGCGCCAATGCCCAAACCTGGCCGATGAAACCGATTCACCTGATTGTTGGCTTCGCTCCGGGCGGTGGCACGGATATTGTTGCGCGTGCGTTGAGTGTGCCAATGACGGCTTCGTTGGGTCAGGCAGTTGTTGTTGAAAATAAAGCGGGGGCGGCGGGCACCATTGCGGCTGATTACATCGCGAAGTCGGCGCCCGATGGCTACAGCTTGTTGATG
>JBAXLV010000370.1:0-3245 GCA_037134635.1 Alcaligenaceae bacterium | reverse complement strand
GGTTGAATCATGTTCATTTTGCTTATTTTTTCTCTGGCAGCAGCCAAACGTCCGCCAAATCTTGATAAATCATGTGGGTTGGAGAGATCGTCCAGCCTTGCACGCGCGAATTCAGTACGGCCAATCTTTGCCAATACAGGATAGGAACGGCATAGGCTTTTTGCATGGCATGCGCCTCAAATTCTCTGACGAGCTCTCTGCGCTTGACGGGGTCAATTGTGCGCGCCTGCTCTTCATAAAGTTTGTCAAGCTTTGGATCTTGCGCGTTGGTGTAGACCTCGGCTGCATTTTTACTGGCAGAGATGTACTTCACGAGACCCGTCGTTGGATTTGCGCTGATATCGGTGAACGAGTCGATGGCCACCTCGAAATCACCACTGCGCGTTGCTGCGGTGTACGCAGCAAGCTCGAGTTGTTTGTGCTGTACTTTGACGCCAATTTGGCGCCATTGATCAATCGCATAAATCCCAGCTGTGACGTAGGGCGCCAGATTTCGATCGACGAGTGTGAAGGTTAAGTTTTCAACGCCAGCCTCTTTGAGCAGCCGGCGCGCCTCAGCCCGGTTAGCCACCATGTCTTTGCCAAAACCAGGCCATGTTTGCATCTCGGCCTCGGTGGCGGACCATGTGCCACCCGGAATCAGTAGGCCACCCACGCGCCCCAACGATGAAATTTTGCGCAATGAATTTGACCCGCCCCAGCGGTCGATGGCCAGAGATAATGCGCGCCGCACGCGCTCGTCATCGAAAGGTTTTTTCTGAACATTAAAATCAATTAGCATGTGCAAGAGCCAGTCATGCTCATAGACCTTGACTTTGTCACCCAGCGCTTTGACGATGCGGTCGCGTTCGGGGGGGGCGAACCCGCGAAATTCAGCCAGGATCTTCTCGCCTTCCATTGCATTGAGCATGGCAGACGTCGATAAGGTAATTGCCTGAAATCCGTCGAGATAGGGTTTGCCAGATTCGAAATAATCGTCAAAACGTGTGCCATTCCAATGCGATCCTGCAACGTGCTCAACAAATTTGAACGGGCCGGTTCCGATGATGTTGCGCGCAGGAAAATTCGGATCCTGGCGAAGTTTGGCAGCGCTGTATATGCAGTTCCAGGGCGAGGCCAAAACGTCGATCATTGAAACATCGACTTGTTTCATTTTAAAGATCACCGTGAGCGGGTCGGGTGTTTCAACGCGATCCACATTGCCAAATAAGCCGGCGCGTGCAGACACAACACCTGCGGGCGGAGCCATCATGCGCTCGTAAGATGCCTTGACATCTTCAGCCGTCATGGTGCTTCCGTCATGAAACTTGACGTTTGGTTTCAGTTTAAAAGTGTAGGTGAGGTTATCTGGCGAGATAGTCCAGCTCGCAGCCAGGTCGCCTACCATGCTGGGGTACTTGTTTTGTTCGTATTTTAAGAGCGTTGAATAATGAGGCGAGACGCGCTGGATGACCGCAAAGGTTACTGAGGCATGGCAGTCATAAGAAGGTGGTTCGGCGATGATGCCATAACGTAATACTCCGCCGCGCACGGGTGTTTGAGCGTGTGTCTGTGCGCTAGAGAGCAGCGTGGCGATCAAGAATAGAACGTGAAGGCCAATGGAGTTCAGTCTCATTGTTGTCCCTATATAATAATTCGCGAAGGTATCTTGTCGACCTTCGTCGTTTTTAGCGTCATGTGCAAACGACTATACCGCAAGACTTACGCTATGACTGAAATTTTAAAAATATATAGCGTACGTTGAGATCGCTCAGCAGCATGATGAATAGAGATTGAGATGGCAATTTTATATACGGTAGACCAGGGCGTCGCGATCATTACGCTTAATCGCCCCGAAGTCATGAATTCGATCGACTCAGAAACACGAGAAGAGCTCTCTTTGCTTTGGCGTCGGATTGCACAGGACGATCAGGTGAGGTGTGTGGTTTTGACTGGAGCGGGCGATCGGGCTTTTTGTACAGGCTCTGACCTGAAAAAAACCATGCCACCAAAAGAAAGCGTGGCGCAGCTGACTTTTGGTTCGTCCGAGTCTGTGCACTTGCTATCGGGGATGGACATTGACCGGCCGATTATTTGCGCAATTAACGGTTATGCCATGGGCGGTGGCCTTGAGTTGGCGTTGGCCTGCGATATTCGTGTGGCATCTGATACGGCGCAGTTTGCATTGTCTGAAGTTCGGATCGGCAGCATTCCTGGTGCGGGCGGCACACAGAACTTGCCTCGATTGGTTGGAATGTCGGATGCCATGTTGATGCTTTTGACAGGAGATCGTGTGGATGCGCTCGAGGCCTTGCGTTTGGGTTTGGTCAGTCGAGTCGTGCCACCCGCAGAGCTCTTGAACTGTGCCTTGTCGATTGCCTATCGCATTGCACAAAATGCGCCTTTATCGGTGCGTGCGATTAAAAAAGTCGTCAAAAATGGCCTTCAAATGCCTCTTGAACAAGCAATTCAGCACGAGGCGCATGTATTTGGCTTGTTGCGCGATACCGAAGATCGTATTGAGGGTCGGCAGGCTTTTCAAGAGAAGCGTCCGCCCGTGTACAAGGGGCGCTAGTGACTGGGTGCCAACGCCGAGATGGTTTATGCTCAATGCGTAGGTACCACAACGGGTGCACTAATCGGTTGCTTAGAGATGTTTCATCAGGCACTATGGTGCGCAATTCGCTCGCCCGTCAGCTTTATCTCATCACCTAAATTTTTAATTTTCAGGAAGCTCGTCATGGACCTTAGCCGTTTCCCGCGTCGTCGCTACTCTCAAGGGCCGTCGCCCATTGAGTTTTTACCGAACTTCACCAAAGCTTTAGGGGGCCCGCGGGTCTGGATTAAGCGTGATGACATGCTCGGGTTGGCACCGGGGGGTAATAAAACCCGCAAGCTCGAGTTTCTGATGGGCGATGCGCTGGCACAAGGCGCCGATACGCTAGTGACCTGCGGTGCGCCCCAGTCAAACCACTGCCGTATCACGCTAGCGGCGGCCGTCAAAGAGGGGCTGAAGTGCCGTTTTGTCATCGAAGAGCGTGTGCCTGGCAGTTATAAGTTTGATGCGACGGGTAACCAGTTTATGTTTCGCCTCTTGGGCGTTGAAGCCGTCACGGTGGTGCCGGGTGGCAGCAATATGGCGCAAGCCATGGAAGCCGTTGCACAAGAGGTGCGTGCAAGTGGTGGCAAGCCATACATCATCCCTGGTGGCGGTTCAAATGCGATTGGGGGCCTCGGGTATGTGGCCTGCGCGCAAGAACTGCAAC
>JBAXLV010000369.1:0-3262 GCA_037134635.1 Alcaligenaceae bacterium | reverse complement strand
CTACATACCGGTCGTTCAAGAAACGATCAGGTCGCCACAGATATTCGCCTTTGGCTGCGCGGTGAAATCGATCAACTGGTTGAACTTCTCAACGCCTTGCGGCGCGCCCTCGCAACTGTTGCGCTGCAGCATTGCGCCACAATTTTGCCTGGTTTCACCCATATGCAGGTCGCGCAACCTGTCACCTTTGGGCATCACCTGCTTGCCTATGCAGAAATGTTTGGTCGCGATGCTGCTCGTCTTGCAGACTGCCGCAAGCGGGTCAATATCTTGCCCTTGGGCGCAGCTGCCTTGGCGGGCACAAGCTATCCGATCGACCGCCCTCTCGTGGCCAAACTTTTAGCGTTTGACGATGTCTGTCAAAACTCACTTGACGCCGTGTCTGATCGCGATTTTGCAATTGAATTCTGCAGCGCCTGCGCGCTCATCATGACGCATATCTCAAGGCTCTCTGAAGAGTTGATTATTTGGATGAGCCCGCGTGTAGGTTTCATTGACCTACCGGATCGCTTTTGTACCGGCAGTTCAATCATGCCGCAAAAAAAGAACCCAGATGTGCCTGAACTTGCACGCGGCAAAACCGGGCGCGTCAATGGCAATTTGGTGGGCTTGCTGACCCTCATGAAGGGGCAGCCACTGGCCTACAACAAAGACAATCAAGAAGACAAAGAAGGTTTGTTTGATACCGCAGACACTGTGCGCGATACATTGATTATCTTTGCCGACATGATTGCCGGCATTCAGGTCAAACCAGACGCCATGCGAGCCGCCGCCCTGCAAGGTTTTGCCACTGCCACCGATCTGGCCGACTACCTAGTCAAGCGTGGCGTGGCGTTTCGTGATGCCCACGAGGCGGTGGCACATGCCGTACGCGAATGTGAGAAAAAGAAGTGCGATCTCGCAGACTTAAGTGTGGCTGAGCTGCGTGTGTTTCATGCCGCAATTGGCGATGACGTGCATCAAGTGCTGACACTTGAAGGCTCGGTGGCCGCGCGCGATCACGTGGGTGGCACGGCCCCTGCGCGTGTTAAGCACGCCGCTGAAGCGATCTTGGTGCAAACCAAATAACGGTATCAATATTAGCGCTCAAAAACCGCAATTGATTCAATGTGACTGGTGTGCGGAAACATATTAATGACCCCCGCACTGCGCAGGCGATAGCCGGCCTCTTCAATTAGCACCGCGGCGTCTCGCGCAAGCGTCGCTGGATTGCACGACACATACACAATCCGTACTGGTCGCTCGTGTAGTGGTATCGCGGCAAGCGCTTGCACCAACGCGAAGGCACCCTCGCGTGGCGGGTCAATCAACATGCGATCAATCTGTCCAAGACCTTGCAGCCAGTCTTGATCGACTTCAAATAAATTTAAGGTCTGAAACTGGGCGTTCGAAATGCCCGCTTGGACGGCAGCCTGCTGCGCGCGCTCGGTGAGTGGTGCGCTTCCTTCGACGCCAAGCACCTCGCGGCATTGTGTCGCTAATGGCAAGGTGAAGTTTCCTAAACCACAAAACATATCTGCCACGCGATCACCGCGCTGAACACCCAGCAGGCTCAGTGCGCGCGAAACCAGGACACGATTGATTTGATGATTAACCTGGGTGAAATCAGTTGGCCGATACGGCATCTGCAGGCCAAACTCAGGCAAGCGATAACTGAGCTTGTTTTCATCTTCGGGTTCAAGCGAATGAACAGTATCTGGCCCTTTTGACTGTAACCACCACTGAATATTGTGTTGCGCAGCAAAGGCACGCAACGTGGCAATTTCGTCGTCGCTTAAGGGGTCAAGATGTCTGAGCACCAGGGCGGTGACAGCATCACCCACACACACTTCAATCTGGGCAAAGCGATCGGGCGCCGAAAGCGCCATGATGAGCCCGCGCAAAGGTACCAAAAGTGCAGCCACATGCGGGGGCAAGACATGACACGTTTTAATATCGGCGACAAAACTGCTTTTGCGTTCGTGAAACCCGACGAGTACGGTGCCCTTTTTTGCTACCCAGCGCACCGACAAGCGTGCGCGGTAGCGATACCCCCACGAAGGCCCATGTAAGGGCGGCAACATCTGTTCTGGCTGAACTTTGCCAATATGCGCCAGGTTGTCTTCAAGCACGCGTTGCTTACTCGCCACTTGGGCAGCGGGCTCGAGATGCTGCATGACGCACCCACCGCACACTCCAAAATGCTCGCATCTTGGTTTAACGCGTTGAGAGGATTCACGAACAATCACCTGAACACGCGCAATGTCGTAGGAAGGCTTGCGGCGAAAAATATTTGCGGTTACCCGCTCTGACCCGAGAGCACCCTCAATAAAAACCACCTTGCCGTCATGTCGAGCGATACCACGTGCCTCAAGATCAAGGGACTCAACCTGCAGTACTTCTTGAGACATAGAGATATCTTTGTGCCGTGAGGCACTTATTTTGTTGTTGACGGTGTGGTGCCAGGCGTGGCGTTGTTCGAAGTCGTCCCGCCTTGCTGCGTCGCTGCTCGCGCCTCTGCTCGCTCAAGCGCCGCCTTTTGTTTTGCTCGGGCAGCGTTGCGCGCCGCTAAAGCCTCAGCTGAAGCCTTGCCTTGTAACTCGTGTTGCTCGCGCATGTAGGCAATCAGCTTTATCCGCTGTGAGGGATTTAAAGCATCCCAAAACGCTAACCACGTGGCCTGTACTTCGTCAAACCCCGCATCGATTTTTGCCCTTGTTTTTTTGCGCAATGCAATCGCTTCACGCGGATCAAACTTATCAGTCGACAGCGCTTTGGTCAGTTCTGCATATTCAACTTGCCTCAAAGTGCGATTCACAAACCACATTTTGCGGCGAGCGGCATGTGCAGCCTCTAACTTGGCGTTTTGTGCTGGATCCAGCATCAGGCTTGCAATCAATTCGTCGGGAATACGGCCTAAACTATTAACCGTGAGCGGGGCATCACTAGCATCAGCACTTGTGCCTTCAACTGAGGTGGACCCTGGCGTCGTCGCGGATTCAGGCCTTTCGCCACTTTGGTTTAGCTGATTAGATGAGCGCAACATCAACGGACTATTTTGAGCCGACGCTGCAAAACTTGCCAAAAGCAAACTCAAGATGATCAATACGGATCGACAATCAAGGCTTCGCATAACAATTCTCCGAGAGGCGGTCAGTCGCCGTGTAATGTAATCTATGAGGACCAAGCGGCCAAATACTCTGCCCAATGCGGCTCTGTACTCGCCTGCAAGGTGCTACGAACTAAGTCGATTTCTTCTTGATAGGTCACTTGATCAATTTCA
>JBAXLV010000368.1:0-3262 GCA_037134635.1 Alcaligenaceae bacterium | reverse complement strand
AGTTGAGCGCACACTGACCTGTGCTCGGCAAGTGTTGAAAGATGCGGGGCTCACCGTCAAAGACGTGCAAGGTGTTGTGATGGTAGGTGGGGCCACTCGCATGCCGGTTGTACAGGCAAGTGTTCAAGCGCTCTTTAACAAACCGCCGTTAACGGATTTGGATCCGGATCAGGTCGTCGCCTTGGGTGCTGCGTTGCAAGCCAACTTGTTGGCAGGTAATCGTAATCCTGGCGAAGACTGGCTATTGTTAGATGTCACGCCCCTAACCCTTGGTTTAGAAACCATGGGTGGTTTGGTTGAACACATCATTCCACGCAACAGTACGATTCCTGTTGCGCGGGCTCAAGAATTCACTACTTTCAAAGATGGTCAGACTGCCTTGGCAGTGCATGTAGTGCAAGGCGAGCGTGATCTGGTCGCGGATTGTCGTTCGTTGGCGCGCTTTGAGTTGCGTGGAATCCCACCGATGGTGGCGGGTGCGGCGCGTATTCGAGTGACGTTTCAAGTCGATGCAGATGGGTTGCTCAGTGTGACGGCGCGCGAGCAGGGCTCAGGTGTTGAGGCCTCGGTGACGGTCAAACCGTCTTATGGTTTAACCGATGACGAAGTGTCACGTATGCTGTCAGATAGTATCTCGTTAGCCGACCACGATGCCAAAATGCGGATGTTGCGTGAGCAGCAGGTCGATGCACAACAACTGATTGAGTCGGTGGTGGCGGCCTTGGCTGCGGATTCGGATTTGTTAAGTGCGGCTCAGCAAACGCGTATCGCGCAACAATTACAAGCAACACAGATGTGTGCGCAAGGCGACGATATTGAGGCGATTCGTGTGTCGACTAAGGCGTTGTCAGATGTTACCGATGATTTTGCCGCGCAGCGTATGGATCGCAGTATCCGTGCGGCGTTGAAGGGTAAGTCGTTGAACGAACTTTAAGTGAATTTTTTTATTTTTTGTGACTTGAGCATTTAAGGTTATGGCAAAAATTACGGTTCTTCCTCATCCTGATGTCTGCCCTGAGGGCATGGTAATTGACAATGTACCGACGGGCGAATCAATTTGTCGCGTGCTGCTAGACAATCACGTTGAGCTTGAGCATGCGTGCGAATTATCTTGTGCATGCACGACCTGCCACGTGGTCATTAAAAGTGGGTTTCAGTCGCTTGAAGCGGCTTCGGATTCTGAAGAAGACTTGCTTGACCGCGCCTGGGGCTTGTCGACCACGTCACGCCTTGCGTGTCAGGCGAAGATCGGTTTGGCAGATCTGACGATTGAAATCCCGCGCTATACAATTAATCACGCTAAAGAAAGTCACTAATCCACTATTTAGAGACGAGAGTTCATCATGGCCCGCTTTTCTGCAAATTTAGGATTTCTTTGGTCGACCTTGCCCTTGCTCGAGCGCATCGATCGCGCGGCGGCCAGTGGCTTTAAAGCGATTGAACTGCAATGGCCGTACGATACACCTGCGCAAGATGTTAAAGCAGCCGTTGCGCGTTTAAATCTGACCTTATTGGCCGTCAATACGCCTGTGGGCGATGCCAGTATTGGCGAATCAGGTTTGGCTTCTTTACCAGGCCGTGAGGCTGATTTTAAAAAGAGCTTTGACCAGTCGTTACAGTGGTGTATCGGTAGTGGCGCTCCGGCGATTCATGTCATGCCCGGAATCTTAAAGCCCGGCACAGAAGCGCAAGCGCGCGAGACGTTAATCCGCAATCTGCAATGGGCCGCTGATCAAGCTGCGCCGCACGGCGTGACTTTGCTGCTAGAGGCGATCAATCAGCGCGATAAGCCTGGTTACTTTTATTCAAAGCAAGCCGATTCAAATTCAATCCGCGAGGCTTGCGCGCGCAGCAATATCAAGCTGATGTTTGACGTGTATCACGTGGGTTGCGCCGAGGGCGACATCCTAACCAAGTTGGCACAGTACATGCCACACATCGGTCATATTCAAATCGCAGCAGTGCCGACGCGCAATGAGCCTGACGAAGGCGAAGTGAATTATCCCAACGTGCTAAAGCGTGTCGATGAATTGGGCTATACCGGCTGGATCGGCTGCGAATACCGCCCACGCGGTGAAGTTGAAGCTGGGTTGGGGGGGTTGAAGGCGTATTGATTGCAAGATGAATGCGCCTGTTCTGCAGCACTCTTATGTTTGTTCGACCAGCCATTTTTGGATCAGTGCTGCGACCGCATCTGAATTGCGATCCATCATCGGCATATGACTGTTGCCCTGCAAGCCAGCGGTGGGCAAGTTCAATAGGTCAGCGCGCGCTCCATGCTTTAACAGCTGAGCGCGAAAGTGTTCTTGTTGCTGATAGATTTTTGACCAAAAGGGTACATCGTTAACGTAATCACCCCACACCCAAAGCGTCGGAATATTTTTGAACGCGCTAAGATCGGTTTGCGCCGGATCGGGCGAGCCATGCGGCTCAACCAACACTAAAGCTTTGACTTTATCTGGATTGTTCAACGCGGCTTGCAGACCAAAATATCCGCTTTGACTATGCACCACAATCACACAAGGCTCCATCTTTTGCACATAGGCGTCGTAGGCTTTTTGTGTGACGGCATCGTTCGTGAGCCAACGTGGCACCGCCTGTTTGGCGAGTTGGTCAAAGGCCTCAGTCGGGAATTCAGTTTGGGGATAGGCGGGGCGCTGAGCAGGGTCGGGGTGATAGGTGGGGCCGATGCGAAAAAGCTCCCAAGCCTCTTTTTTGGTTCGAAACACAGGCTCAGTTTTAAAAATTTCGGGGTAGCGTGCCCAGGACGCACGACCACGCTCAACGGCGTCGCTCACGTAGGTATCCCAGCCCGCACGTAAAAAATACATCTGCCAACCGGGGTTGCCGTCGGGCTTTGTTTCATAGGTGACGCCCGTCAGACCGCCACCATGCCAAAGCAACAGAGGCAGTTTAGACTTGGGTTGTGCAAGTTTGACGAAGTGAACATACATTTGTTCAACTTCGACTTCGCCGTTAGGGTCAACGACCAGCGGCAAGCCCTTGTTGCTAAACGCCATTTCTCGTGTCGGTAAGCCTGCTAAGACGACTTGCCGTCCGCCAAGGTGAAAGCTCCCGATCTCTTTGATCGCGATTGCGGGAGCAGTATCTTGGGGTGGGGTGGTTGGCGGGTTTTTCATAAAAGACGTTGTTGAGTTAGGCAAGCTCTAATCCGATCACCAAGCGGCATCCCAGCAGTGAAATTGCCTCGGCAATGCGGGGAAGTTTCGAACCGTAGTGCGGGTCTAAGAGCCTACGTACC
>JBAXLV010000367.1:0-3263 GCA_037134635.1 Alcaligenaceae bacterium | reverse complement strand
CTTGCAAACGTTTCGTGAGCACAGAGTCAGACAGGGCGAGCTTTGCAGCACCTTGCGTTCTTTGCAAAATCTCAACGGGTAAACCCGTCGGCGCATGCAGCCCAATCCAGCCCATCGCAGCTGCACCGGGATAACCCAGTTCAGCCACACTCGGGATGTTGGGTAAGCTGCTTAAGCGCACCGAAGACGTCACAGCTAAGGCTTTCAGTTTGCCACTTTGAATATGCCCCATCACCGAAGGTAACGAGGGGGTCACGATCTGCGCGTCACCACTCATGACGGCTAAGATTGCGGGGCCACCACCTTTATAGGGCACGTGTACCCATTTGATACCAGCACTGGTTCTAAGCGCTTCACCAGATAAATGCAAAGGCGAGCCAATCCCACCCGAGGCAAAGTACAGTTTTTCGGGGTCTTGCTTGCCACGCGCAAGCAAATCCGCAAGGGTCTGAATACCCGAGTCAGGGGAAACCAACACCACGTGCGGCACAGTCACAAATAAAAATACCGCCTGCAGATCTTTGGCGGGATCAAAGCTCAGTTGCTTGTTCAGACTTGGCGCGGTGGCCAAACTGGCATCACTGACGAGAAAGGTATACCCATCAGGGGCTGCCTTGACCACGGTTTGCATGCCGATGACGCCCGCGGCACCGCCTTTATTTTCGATCACAATTGCCACGCCTAAGCGCTCACCCATTGCTTGTGCAATGCTTCGCGCAACGACATCGGTGGTGCCCCCTGGCGGATAGGGCACGACCCATTTGATCGGTTTATCAGGGTAAGTTTGTGCAAAGCAAGGCATGGCGAGCAACAAGCTAGCCAGTGCAGCCACAGCCCTTGCGCGGCATTGAACGAATGTTGTCATCACGACAGCCCTTAAAGACTACGCGTATGCGGGTGCGGCCAACGCCATCCCGCTAAACGCCTTCAGTAAGCGAGCCCGCCACTGTGCGAGTGGGTCATCCGCGGCCAAGAGTTCAAAATCACTGATCGCACGCGACCATTGAAATTGGCCAAAAATTGCGTAATCAGCATACAAAGGGGCCTCACCCCCAAAAAATGGCTGCACCTTGAGCACATTTCTAAGCGGCCCTAGGCTATCGCGAAAACCCTGCAATTTGGCGTCTCGATCAAGCACGACTTGTTCAAGCGTCATGCCAAAACGTTGTTCGCGGCTTTCCCGAAAATACGCCTGATTCGCGGCATCAAGGTGCTTATATATATCCATCAAGACAAACCTGACGATTTGACCTGCGTGCACATCGCCAAGATTCGAATAAACCAAGCTCAATGCCTGACCCTGTGGACCACCGAACAACGAAGGGCGGTCTGGGAACTGGGTTTCAAGGTACTTTGCGATTTCCCATGATTCAAACACCCACTTACCATCATGAACCAAGACCGGCACTTTGCCCTGCCCACTGGGCTCAAGGGCAGCTTTCTCTAAAAACCGCCACGGCACCAGCTCAGCATCTAGGCCTTTATGGGCCAACGCCATGCGAATACGCCAGCAATAGGGGCTAAAGGGACGATTCGTTTCCGAACCGACGAGTTCAAAGAGTTTTAAGGACATGCTGTGCTCCGTTTGTGTCTTTTTTTGGTCTGGCGCCTTGTTGCTAGCGACACCTTAACCTGAAGATGCCTCTGTATAAAGCATAGCCCAGTAAACAAATCTATACTTAGCTTTGACCGTTTATCCCCGTGCGCAGCTGCATTTTGTTAAAGTTTCGTCTATACCCACAAAAACCTCACTCGGAGCTCTCTTTGACCACTTCCGCACCCACCATCAATCGCCCGACTTCAACCCAATCGCCCGTTGCGGTGGTGACCGGTGGCGCCCGCGGGATTGGCCTGGCGGTAGCCAAATGGTTTCTCGCCCATGGCTATCGCGTCGCCATACTTGATACCGAAGCGGCCACACTGAAGCAGACCGAACAGGCGCTGAATGACGCGACGCGTGTGTTAGCCCTGCATTGTGATGTTTCAGTTCCGGCTCAAGTGCAAACAGCAATCAATCAGGTCGAACAAAAATTTAGTCGCATCGACGCGTTGGTCAATAACGCAGGGGTTGCCGTCTTTAAACCCATCGGCGAGACGACCTTTGAAGAATTTCGTTACGTGTTAGGCACCAACCTCGATGGTGCTTTTTTATGTTCACAGGCTTGCATCGCTGTCATGAAAAAAAATGGCAGTGGTTCAATTGTTAACATTGCTTCAATTTCAGGTCTACGTGCCAGCACGCTGCGCGTAGCCTACGGCACAAGCAAAGCCGCGATCATTCATTTAACCAAACAACAAGCGGTCGAACTCGGCACAATTGGCATTCGTGCCAATGTGGTCGCACCGGGCCCGGTCGACACCGAAATGTCAAAACTTGTGCATAGCGTTGCAATTCGCGCTGACTACTACGATACGATCCCAATGAACCGTTACGGCACCCCTGAAGAAATCGCCAATGCGGTCGGCTTCTTATGTAGCCCCGAGGCGGCCTTCATCAATGGGCAAGTACTCGCAGTTGATGGCGGTTTTGATGCCTCGGGCGTGGGCATCCCCACCTTGCGTCAAAACCAGGACGGCTCAATCTAAAGCACGCGCAGGATCACCCAAGACCTATACCCATTATCACGAATAGGATATCGCCATGAATCAACCTTATATCGTCGGCTGGGGCCATACCCCCTTTGGCAAACTCGATAACATCGATTTCGTGCAGTTAATTCGTGATGCCGCCCTGCCCGCCATTGCCAGTGCAGGTCTGACACCTAGCGATATCGATGGCATCTTTGTAGGCCATTTCAATGCAGGTTTTGTGCAACAAGACTTCACCGGCGCGCTGATGGGCGTGGCGATCCCTGAGTTTCGTCATACTCCATCGGTTCGAATGGAAAATGCCTGTGCTACCGGTTCGGCTGCGATCTGGTCTGCGCTCGATGCACTGGCCGCAGGTCGCTTTAGACGCGTCCTCGTGTTGGGCATCGAAAAAATGAATGGTCTGCCGAACAAAGAAATCGGTGACATCTTATTGAAAGCATCGTTTGTTAAAGAAGAAGCACACACCGAAGGCGGTTTTGCTGGGGTATTTGGGCAAATCGCAAGCGGCTATTTTGAACGCTTTGGTGATCAGTCTGATGCACTGGCAGCCATTTCAGCCAAGAATCATTCAAACGGGATACACAATCCTTACGCGCATATGCGTCGTGATCTGGGTTTCGATTTTTGTCGTAACCCTTCCGAAAAAAAGCCATTTGTGGCCGGTCCCTTAA
>JBAXLV010000366.1:0-3276 GCA_037134635.1 Alcaligenaceae bacterium | reverse complement strand
TGGAGAGAAAGGATCAACCGGGCGCCCTGTTCCAATGCTGTTGCAATACTTGATCAATCAGGGCTAGACAAAATGGCGCGCATCGATTTTGCGTTTGGCGCGACTGAAAAAATCGCGCAAGCGTGTCAAACCACGCTGAAGCAATACCGCGCAGGCCACAAACTGGTGGTCTATTGCAGCGATGCCCAGCGCCTAAAAGCCTTTGACACAAAACTTTGGGCCGTTGAGCCCTCAGCCTTTGTGCCGCACGTGTTAGCCAACGACCCCTTGGCAGGGCAAACGCCGATTTGGTTGGTCGCGGGCGAGCTTGAGCAAACCCTCGCGCGGGCGCCAGACGGGGTCTGGCTGCTGAACTTGGATGACCAGTGCCCTCCCGCGCTCGGCGATGCTGTACGGGTCCTGGAAATCGTCTCTGAAGACGAAGATGACAAGACGGCTGCGCGCGCGCGCTGGGCGCAGTACAAAGCGGCGGGTCATGACTTAAAAGCCCATCGGCTCGCTTAAATGCCGGCAACGTTGCTAAAACCACCAAAATTTATCGAAAATATAGCCATTCAGGGAACTGTCAGGTATGCTTTCAGTCATAGACGTAGGGTGAACACAATTTACCCAAAGTCCAATTTAGGAACAGGAGCTCATGATGTCTGAATATCGCCCATCTTTAAACCCTAGCCAGTACGGCGACGTCGCCGATGTGGCCGTTCGCAACCGGGTTTTGCGCAACACCTATTGGTTGTTGGCTATTTCGCTCATCCCGACCGTACTCGGTGCCGCCGTTGGTATGTACAGTGGCATCAATCAGGTCATGGCGACTAGCCCCTTTATGACCATGATTATCTTTCTGGCCGGCGCCTTTGGCTTGATGTATGCAATTGAAAAGAACAAAGAGACCTCGCTTGGCGTGGGCTTACTGTTGCTCTTTACGTTTTTCATGGGGATCATGCTCTCACGACTGTTGGGTCACGTGCTCGGCATGAGCAACGGGACGCAACTTGTCATGTTCGCCTTTGGTGGCACGGCTGCAGTGTTTGGCACAATGGCCACGCTCGCGACGACCGTTAAACGCGATCTGTCGGGCTTAAGCAAGTTTATGTTTGTCGGTGTGGTGATTTTGCTGGTAGCCAGCATTGCCAACATCTTCTTGCATCTGCCTGCCTTGATGTTGACGATTTCTGTCATTGCCATTGTGATCTTCTCGGCTTTCATGCTGATTGATCTACAGCGTGTCGTCAACGGTGGTGAAACCAACTATGTGTCAGCCACGCTTGCAATCTACTTAGATGTATACAACGTGTTTGCAAACTTGCTCGCGATTCTTGGCATCACTGGCGGCAGTCGCGACTAAGTTTTCTGTTTTAAAACGCTTGGCGCATGCACCACGGCGCTGAGTTGAGTTAAAAAGAAGGATCAGACGCTCTTGAAGTGTTTGATCCTTTTTTTATTTTTGCCCGAACTTAAGAGATCTCACATGAGCGATACCGTTCTAAAGCACGATAACAATGGCGTGCTCACGCTTACGATCAATCGTCCTGAACGTCGCAATGCGCTGGATGTTGCAACTTACCTTGCCTTAGCCGAGCATATACGCGCAGCAAGCGCCAGCACAGACTATCGTGCCATCGTAGTAACCGGTGCAAGCAATTATTTCACCGCAGGCAACGATCTTAAAGACTTTCAAAAGCCACGCGCCTCGGGCGATAGCGGCGGCATCACCTTATTACGCAGCCTGATCGACTGTGATTTACCTATCATTGCCGCTGTTGAAGGTCGTGCCATCGGCATCGGCGTGACGATGCTGCAGCACTGTGATTTTATTTGTGCTGCAGATGATGCCTTGTTTACGATACCTTTTGTGGCGCTTGGACTTTGCCCTGAAGGCGCCTCAAGTGTGCTGCTTGCACAAATTGTTGGCGCGCGGCGTGCTTCAGACTGGTTGCTACGTGGCAAAACTTTTGGTGCGCAAGAAGCGCTTGAGGCGGGGTTCATCACCCAAGTCACCCACCCAGGTCAAGCCCTCGCCATTGCTCAGGCTTTGGGCGACGAGTTGGCCGCCCTGCCCCCGCAAGCCCTACAGCTTTCAAAGCGTATGATGAAACACGCGCAACGTCCGATGCTTCATGAAACACTTAATTATGAATTTGGCTTATTTTCTGAGCGCTTGCAATCGGAAGAAGCGCAGGCTGCGGTGGCGAAGTTACTCAAAAAATAAATCACCCAGACAAGATCACTTGACTCGACCACAACCCGCAGGCAAAGTTTTGCGAACACAATGGAGAACCACACTATGCTAACTGCACGCACCAATGATGGCGTTGACCTTTGCTACGAAACCACAGGTTCAGGGGATCCGATTATTTTTGTTCATGAGTTTGCTGGGCACAAAGAGAGCTGGGAGCCTCAGGTTCGCCATTTCTCGCGTCAGTATCAATGCGTCACCTATAACGCACGCGGCTATCCGCCCTCTTCCGTTCCACCCGAAGTGTCTTCGTATTCACAAAACCGCGCAGTCGCAGACATTATCGCGGTGATGGACCACTTAAAAATTAAACGCGCACATATTGTGGGCCTGTCAATGGGCGGCTTTGCGACGCTGCACTTCGGCCTGCAACACCCGGATCGCGCCTTGTCGCTCGTGGTGGCGGGCTGCGGCTATGGCGCCGAACTCGAGCAGCGCGATCAATTTCGCAAAGAGGCAGAGGCGAGCGCTAACATGCTATTGCAACAGGGCATGAAAGCCTTTGTCGACAAATATGCCTATGGGCCAACTCGGCTCTCATTTGAACGTGCTGATCCACGTGGTTTTGCAGAATTTATTGAACAATTTTATGGCCACTCGGCCTTGGGCTCGGCCAATACACAGCTTGGCGTGCAGCGCGAGCGACCCTCGCTCTACAACTTAAAAGACGAGCTTAAAAAACTGACTGTGCCGACCTTAATTTTGAATGGTGACGAAGATTGGCCCTGTTTAAAACCCGGACTCATGCTCAAAGAAACCATCCCTTCGGCTGCACTAGCAATTTTGCCAAACTGCGGGCACACCATGAACATCGAAATGCCCAATGAGTTCAACCACGTGCTCGAACAATTTTTACAACACGCGAGCAGCGGTCGCTGGCCACAACGCGATCCGCGTGCGATGGTCGCATCAATTACCGGAATGAAAGATTAAATGACCTTGGCACTTCAGACGCTTGCGACACTAGACACCAACACGGTGTCTGATGCATTGGATTTTATGGGGCTTCCCGGTGCCACGTACGGGCTACGACCGCTATG
>JBAXLV010000365.1:0-3283 GCA_037134635.1 Alcaligenaceae bacterium | reverse complement strand
CTGGTGCAATTGAATTGGCTTCGGATACGATTTTGGCGCTGCGAGTGAGTGCTGTGCATACGGCAAAAGTTCCGGCTCTGGATCAGGTGTCAACTCAGATTCGTACTAGGCTCACGAATGAGCGGGCGTTGCTCGCGGCTAACGAGGCGGGTGTCAAACAACTTGATGCCCTGAAGGCCAACCCGAATGCAGAACCGAAAGATTTTGATGCGCTACAGGTCGTGACGCGCCAGTCGGCTCAGACGCTGTCACGCGAACAACTTGAAGCAGTCATGTCGGCCAGTGCGACCCCTTTACCGCGTTTTATCGGAGTTTCTGGCGCTGATGGTTATGCGGTCTTGTGGCTGTCTAAAATCGAGCCAGGGCCTGCGCCAGACCCTGCCCAGGTGACTCAATTGCAGGGTCAGTTGTCGCAGGCTTGGGGTTCAGCTGAAGAGCAGGCAACGCTAAAACTGTTGCGAAATAGCTATAACGTCAAGATTATGCCAGACGCAAAAAAACTGATTTCTGGTGAACTTGACGGCGCGAAGCTCTAGAACAGTAAAGGATCAAGAGCTTTTCTAACGGTTGTAAGCATTAAGCTCTGCGCCTGTTCATTTGGATGAATGCCATCCGCTTGAAAATATTGACGTTGGTCGGCAAAGCCTTCAAATAAAAATGGTACTAAGGCAGATTCTGTTTGTTCTGCAACCTGAACAAACAGATTTTTAAAGCCTTGCACATAGTCTCGACCGTAGTTTGGCGGAATCTGCATACCCACCAATACAACCTTAGCGCCAGTTTCTTTTGCGCGCATAATCATCTCGGTGATATTTTTTTGAGTCAAGGTGAGCGGTAGGCCTCGCAGCGCGTCATTAGCACCAAGCTCTAGAATCAAAATAGTGGGTTTGTGTTGCGTGAGCGCTGCATTGATGCGCGCCAAACCGCCGCTTGTAGTGTCGCCACTGATACTCGCGTTCATGACCGCTGCGGCAGGATTTTGTTTTGCAAGTGCCTGCCGTAATTGTTCGACCCAGCCGGTGTTGCGCGCAAGCCCATATTCGGCCGATAAACTGTCGCCAACGACTAGAATACGGGGTGCAGGGGCGCTTGGCTGCGCATAAGCTGGGGGTAAGACCCAAGCACTGAGCGCGACCCACAATAGGGCATTTTGTAAAAGACGACGAGAGAAAGAAAAGGGATTCATGAAGGTAGCGGTCGGTAATGCAATCGAAGTCAAAGGCCTGTGCAAGCGCGTTTCTGATGCCCTAGGCGAGTTAACCATTTTAGACAATATTGAGTTCTCGGTTGCGTCGGGTCAATCGATCGCGATTACTGGTGCCTCGGGTTCAGGTAAATCAACCTTGCTCGGTCTGTTGGCGGGTCTTGATACGCCGACAGAGGGTAGCGTGACCCTACTGGGGCAGTCCTTGTTTACGCTCGACGAGGATGGCCGGGCGGCGTTGCGTGCCAAAAGTTTAGGGTTTGTATTTCAGTCGTTTCAATTACTGCCAAATTTGACCGCACTTGAAAATGTCATGTTACCGCTTGAGTTGTCTGGTTTAGACGCATTGCTACCTGCGCAGCGCATGCTTGAGCAAGTTGGGTTAGGTCAGCGGTTACATCATTACCCGTCAACCTTGTCTGGCGGAGAGCAACAACGCGTTTCGTTAGCGCGAGCCTTCGTTCAGCGCCCCGCATTGCTCTTTGCAGACGAGCCAACCGGCAGTCTGGATCATGCAACAGGTGCGCATGTCATTGAGATGCTGTTTTCACTGTATCAATCGTATGGAACAACACTAGTGTTGGTGACGCACGATCCAGCATTGGCCGCGCGTTGTGATCGACAACTTGTTTTGCAGGCGGGTTGTCTGGTCTAGCCGAGCGTTGGGTTATGTCTGACGGCTGCGATACCATTCGATCAGGCTATTGGCAACACCGCTCGCGCAAATAATCCCAATCCCAAGCCAGGTCGTTGCGTCCGGAAAATGCGACCAGATGAGCCAGCCCATCGAAGCAGCAACAGTCATTTGCAAATAAATAAAAGGCGCAAGTAACGAGGCTGGTGCGAAACGGTAGGCTTGAATCTGTAGTAAGTGCCCCACGCCGCCCGTGATCCCTGTAGAGAGCATGACCGCCCAGACCGGTGTTGGCATGCTAGTTAAAATCGGCCAGGCGGTTGGCAAGATAAAGGGCAAGGTGAAGGCGAGTGCGAGTGTGCCAAGCCCACCACTCCAGACTAAGGTTGTGAACGGATCATCTTTAGCAACCATTCGGGTCGTAAGGTGCTGAGTCGCAAATAAGCAGGCGGTGAGTAGCCCCGTGATGACGCCCATCAGTGGCAGTCCAGAGGACGGTCTGATCACTAACAAGACGCCAATAAATCCGACCCCGGCCGCGATCCAGCGCGTTTTACGAATCGGTTCTTTTAGTATCCAGGGTGCGACCGACAGCATAATCAGCGGTGAAATAAAGATGATGGCCGTCGCCTCAGCTTGCGGCAAATAGCTAAGTGACGTAAAAAACGTCAAGGTGGCGCCCAGCATGGCCGCTGCGCGCAGGCATTGCAGCCTTGGTGCTTGGCTACGAAATACCGAGAGGCCCTTGGTAGGTAGAACAACGCTTAGCACTAGAAAAATGTGTACGAGGTAACGAAACCAGACGAGTATAAGTAGCGACACCCCTGTACCCATGACCCACTTACCGCTTGCGTCCAGTGTGGTTAAGCAAAGCAAGGACAGCATCAATAATGCGATTCCAACCAGCGGTCGCTGCCGGGCAGAAGAGGGTGCAGCGTGCGCGGCATTCATAGGGGGCCGGGACATGGCGTGGATTCCAAAAGATATCTGACAGGGCGAACCAAGTGACCGTACCTTAGACGATTATCTTAAAAATAGTTGAGTCTAAGCCGAGCATTGGTAGAATGCAGTATGCAAAACATTAAGCAAGCAAACGAGAGTATAGGGCACAGCCTGAAACAGGCTTTGGGTCGGGTGTTGACCTTGGTTTGCCTAGGGTTCTCGCCCTGGTTATGCGCTCAAGAGCTGCCCAAGACTGAACTGAAAGTGATCGGCGGGTTAAGTACGCGTTCAAATTACAAGCAGATTGAACAGCCCTTTTGGCAAAAGATCATTCCAGAGCACTCTGCAGGCCTCGTCACCGCTGAAATTAAAGGGTTTGATGAGATGGGCTTGAAGGGCAGTGAACTACTTAAGCTCATGAAGCAGGGCTTAATTGAGTTTGGTGTGGTGCCTTTAATTTACCCGTCTAGCGATACCGCGGTGTACGAGGCCGTTGACCTGGC
>JBAXLV010000364.1:0-3304 GCA_037134635.1 Alcaligenaceae bacterium | reverse complement strand
TATACCGTCGTTGACGCGGGCACCGTGATAGCAACGCACTTGAACCACATCCTCGGTATGCACGCCTCTGAACTGCTGGGTCGACAAGAAGTCCAACATCTACTCGATTTATTAGCAATGAAGTCGCCCAAACTTGCTGAAGACTTTGTGCCAAAAGTGATTGGTATCGGTCCGCTTCAAAGGATTCTAGAAAACCTGCTTTTAGAAGGCGTGCCGATTCAAGATATGCGAACGATCGTCGAGGCTATTTCAGAATACGCACCGCAGGTTCAAGACACCGACGTTTTAACTGAAAAAGTGAGGTTGAAACTTTCGCGCTCAATCGCGCAAAGCCTTTTCCCAGAAGCTCAAGAAATGGCCGTGATCACACTTGAGCAAAATCTAGAGCGAATTTTGACTCAGACACTTCTGCAAAATACAAATGGTACCGGAATTGAACCTGGCTTAGCTCAAACGCTGGCAAATCAGGCAGAACAGGCTGCAGCAAAACAAGAGCAACTGGGACATTCACCCGTACTCATCGTACCTGCAGCCATTCGTTTGGCGCTCGCCCGATTCTTGAGAAGAGTGACGCCCAATTTACGCGTGCTCTCTCACGATGAACTTCCTTCTACTCGCTCGATCCGCGTTACACACTTGATAGGTAATTCAGCATGATGACAAAGAAATTTTACGCCTCCAGTCCTCGTGAAGCCTTAAACCAGATTAAAAATGAATTCGGAGAAGAAGCCGAAATCATTTCGAACAAAATCGTCAATGGTCGAGTGGAAATCATTGCCAAGCAAGGCGAGCGGGATACGAATAGCAAACGCACATCAAGAGGCTACACCTCAGATGCCGCAGATGCACAGCAGTCCCCCACCGGTATCGAAAAAATTATTGACGAAATCCGCGAAATGAAAAATGGCTTCTATAAAAAATTAGACGCCCTACTCTGGACAAGCAGCAAGCAACTCAAGCCTGCGCAAAACGTAGTCCTTGATCGCGTTTTGGCCGCCGGGTTTTCACCAAATCTAGCCAAACGTCTTGTCGAAAAACTCCCCAACGACTACTCTGAAACTCAAGCAGTTGCGTGGCTGCGCGAAATACTTGCCCGAAATTTATCAGCTGAAATCGATGAGCAAGACTTTTTGAATAGTTCGCGTGTTCTCGCGCTTGTGGGGCCCACTGGCGTCGGCAAAACGACCACCATTGCAAAAATTGCTGCTCGCTACGTGATGTGCCATGGCGCAGACAAACTTGCCTTTATTACAACAGACTCGTATCGGGTTGGCGCCTTAGAGCAGCTTAAGGTCTTTGGCAGTATCTTGGGCGTCAGCGTGCATGCTGTAAAAGATCATCACGAACTGCAACTTACCCTAGAGCACTTACGAGATCGCAAATCGATCTTAATCGACACGCCTGGTCTGTGTCAGCGCGACAAGAGGGTGGAGGCTCAGATGGCAATGTTTGATCATGTGAACGTGCCGATCAAGAGAATCTTGTGCCTAAACGCCACCAATCAAATTGAAACCACAAATGATGTAGTCAATGTTTATGCTAAGCAATCGATTGAGGGCTGCATTATCACGAAAGTCGACGAAGCCATCACGCTGGGAAGCGTACTCAATGTCATCATGCAGCACAAACTGAAGGTATGCTATCTGACGAATGGGCAGCGTGTTCCTGAAGACATCGAACTCATCGACAAAATTCAAATGTTTGAACGGGTCATCACTGACAAGAAGGTCTCTACCGATCTATCAGAAATTAACGAAACAGCCTTTTCGGCTATGTTTAAACAGCCACCCTCTGCACACGCAACCAGAATAAACGCATATGCTTAACTCTAGAATCACCAGTGATCAAGCGGCGGGTTTACGTCAATTGATGATGCCAGCCTCTGAAAAATTAGTGACCGTCGCGCTTGCGACTCCCGACCTTAAAATCGAGAAGTCTATTCGCCTGCTCCGTGCGCATTTAGATAAAACCCAGTACGATACGTTCGTTGAGTTTAAGCCTTTGCACTACTCAAACATTAAAACGAAACTTCCTCCTTTGGGTAAAGTCATTATCTGCCTGACTAATACCGCAGCGTCAATCAAAGAGGCCTACAGCCTGATCAAACTTTTCTCAGAGCATACTTTTGGACAAGCGATCGGCGTGTTTGTGATGGCTTCATGTGCATCGCAGGCCAAAACTATTTTTTATAATTTATCATCGGTGTCAAGTAAGCATATAGGCATTGCAACAGATTTAATTGGTTTCGATGTGCCTGAGACTCACCGAAAGCACGGAAGTGAAGCACAACGGTTCGCCATGGTCTAGGAAGAATCAACATGTATAACTCATCTGGCCACGAAGTTAGCAAAGAACAACTGATCAAACAGTATGCTGATCTGGTTCGAAAAATTGCTTACCAGGTTAAAGCCAAACTACCTGCAAATATTGAGGTTGAAGACTTAATACAAACCGGAATGATCGGCCTGCTGGACGCAGCGCAACGGTATAAAGAGCATGCGGGTGCTCAGTTTGCGACCTACGCGTCGCAACGCATTCACGGCGCCATTATGGACGAATTACGAAGCTCGGATTGGCTACCACGCAGTGTGCGTAAACAAATGCGCGAGATTGAAGACTCGATTCATACCTTAGAACAACGTCAAGGCCGTGCACCCACCGAAAGTGAAATTGCCAAAAATCTCGGCTTATCACTTGCAGACTATCAAGCCTCATTGAAAGATGGCGCCGGACATACCCTACTATATTTTGAAGATTTTCAGAGAGAAGAAAATTCAGAACATTTTTTAGATCAGCATAAATCTAGCGATGAAGGCGACGCACTTCGTATTTTAATGTCGTCCGAGTTTCGTGAGAATCTTAAAACTGCTATTGAAAATTTACCCGAACGAGAAAAAATATTAATGAGTTTGTATTATGAACAAGACCTAAATCTTAAAGAAATCGGTGCAGTAATGAACATTACTGAGTCACGTGTCTCACAACTGCACAGTCAGGCGATTGCCCGACTTCGCGTCAAACTTAAGGACGACTCATGGACTGGTCAAGCGTAGCAGGCCTGCTCATTGCGTTACTTGGGATTTTAGCTGGGCAAGCAGTTGAAGGCAGTAGCATCTGGTCTTTGTTTCAGCTGGCTCCTTTTTTAATTGTGGTTTTTGGGACGCTTGGCGCCGTACTACTACAAAGCAAACCCGAGACGTTTATTGATGGCTTAAGAAAGCTGAGAACAATTTTTTTCTTGCCTGATGATGATCACCCAGAGCTTTCTTCCCGAATTTCAGCATGGTCAACCATCGCAAAAAAA
>JBAXLV010000363.1:0-3307 GCA_037134635.1 Alcaligenaceae bacterium | reverse complement strand
GTCATGGGCCCCGAGACCAAACTAAACGCGGCTTCAATCCCTTCGTTGTAAAGCCTTTGATACCCCGATCCTAGTGAGCCTGCAATGGCAATGGCTGGCACGCCGGCACGCTTGGCGATTTGCGCCACACCCATTGGTGTTTTGCCCAATAAAGTTTGCGCATCCATGCGGCCTTCGCCTGTCAATACTAAAGTGGCGCCTTCTAAGGCTTGCGCAAGCCCGCCGATCTCGGCGATGACGGCTACGCCTGGCCTGAACGTTGCCTGCATCCATGCGTGTGCGGCAAAACCGACACCACCTGCTGCACCAGAACCCGGAGCATCGCGCCGATCATGGCCGAGATATTGCGCACAGAGATCAGCAAAGTGGCTTAAGGCCGCATCAAGCTGTTGAACCTGTTCTGGACTTGCGCCCTTTTGCGGACCAAAGATCGCCGAGGCGCCTCGCGGACCGCACAAGGGGTTGTTCACATCAGAAGCGATGGTGATCCTTGTTTGTTTTAAGCGAGGATCAAATTTGCTAGCCTCGAGGTGCGCCAACGTTGCAAGAGCCGCTCCGCCCGGGGCAATGGGTTGATGCTGTGCATCAAGTAAGGATAAACCTAAGGCACAGAGCATACCTGCGCCAGCGTCATTCGTGGCCGAGCCGCCCAGCCCTAAAACAATGTGACGCGCACCAGCATCAAGCGCGTGCTTAATTAGCTGACCTACACCGTAGGTTGTCGCGCGCAAAGCATCGCGTTCGGTTGCAGCAATATGTTCTAACCCAGCGGCGCAGGCCATCTCAATGACAGCTGTTTGATCAGGGAGCCAGGCCCATTGTGCTTCGATTGGTTGACCCAGGGCGTTTTGTACCCATTGACTACGTCGCTCGCTTTGTGTCGCGCCTAGTACTGCCTGTACGGTTCCCTCTCCACCATCGGCCATCGGGATGCAGATGATTTGCGCGAGTGGCGCTGCGCGTTTGACGCCCCGCGCGAGCGCCGCGGCCACCTCGGGCGCCGACAGGCTCTCTTTAAACGAGTCGGGGGCGATGACAATTTTCATGTCGTCGTCAGGCAAGCTTCTTTTGCACAAACTCAATTTTGTAGCCATCGGGATCTTCAACAAACGCGATGACGGTCGTGCCGTGTTTCATGGGCCCCGCCTCGCGCGTCACTTTGCCGCCAAGCGCGCGCACTTTGTCGCAGACTTCATAGGCATTATCGACTTCAAGTGCGATGTGTCCGTAGCCCGTACCTAAGTCGTAGGCGCTTGTGTCCCAGTTGTAGGTGAGCTCAAGAACCGGGCCGTCGCGCTCATCTTGATAGCCAACAAAGGCGTTCGTAAAGCGACCAGTAGGATACTCAGTGTTGCGTAGCAAACGCATACCTAACACTTTTGTGTAAAACTCAATCGAGCGCTCAAGGTTACCAACGCGAACCATAGTGTGCAAAATTCTCATAATCGCTCCGGAAAGGGGTGGGTAAACGAAAAGTTAAATGTTGGGTACGCCCTCGGGCGTGTGTTGTTGCAGCATTTTTTTAGCAGTATGGTAATCAGGATAAAGCTGTTCGACCTCAGACCAAAAGTCGTGGCTGTGATTCATCTCGCGCAAGTGAGCGAGTTCGTGCGCAATCACATAGTCAATGACCATCGGTGAAAAATGAATCAGTCGCCAATTCAAGCGAATGTTGCCATCGCTCGTACACGAACCCCAACGCGTCGCGGCTGAAGACAGACGCCAGGCGCGAATAGTTAATCCTGTTTTATCCAAAAAATATTTGATGCGCTGATCAAACCAGGCAGCAGCGCGTGTTTGTAACCAGGCCTGTGTCATATCGCGCATCCGATGGGTATCTGCATCGTTCGGTAGCGGTAGCCAGAGTGTTTGGCCCACCTCAGGTGCGTCTGGGTTGCCTTCAAAGTGGGCGCGCCCATGGGGTACGTGAGGACCTGGCACACCAATGCGCAAGGTAATTTGATGACCCATATACGGAAGTTGCCCTCCGGATTTCCAGCGCGTATGTGCCATTGCAAGCTGCGCTTTACGCGCTTGCCAATCTTGCAATTTACTCAAAATCCAGGGCATTTTTTCGATCACCGCTTCGTCGATCTGGCCGAGCGTGACCCAGTTGGGTGCGGTGACACGCAGACCCTCGTCGATAATCATGAAGCCAATGCTACGGCGTCGCGAGCGCACCAGTACAAAGCCAACCGACTGATCGCCGTGTCGAACGACACGCCATTTTGCACCGAGCGGAATTGTTTCAGGTGCAACAAGCCAGTCCGGGACCGGCGTGCTGGTATCTGAAAGCAAAAGCTCAAGCTGGCTCATGATGGCTTGGGATAACGCTCGGGATTCAGACGATGCATTTCTGCTTCGATCCAGACAAACACTTTGTCGTTTAACTCCTCGGGTGTGAGGCCGACCGAAGGGATCGGTGGGCCAATAGAAACGGTGACGAGTCCGGGGTTTTTAATAAAGGCGTTACGCGGCCAGCACTCACCCGCGTTATGCGCAATTGGAATGACGGGTACGCCCGTTCGTGTGGCAAGCAGGGCGCCTCCCATTTTGAAGCGTCCCATTTTTCCGGGAGCGATACGGGTACCCTCTGGGAACAACAAGGGCCACCGACCTTCGTCTAAACGTTGCTGGCCGACTTTTACAACTTGTTCGAAGGCATCGCGCCCTTTACTGCGGTCAATTGGAATCATGCCGAGCAGTGCGATACCCCAACCGAAAAAGGGAACTCGATGCAACTCACGTTTGTAGACAAAACAGATTTGCCGTGGAAGGTGTGAGGGCAAAAAGAGTGTCTCCCAGGCGGATTGGTGTTTGGAGAGCACGATGGCCGGGCCGTCGGGTAGATTTTCGGTACCTTGCACTTGCCAGCGAATTCCACAGATGACTTTTGCACCCCAGGCGGCAAGCTGAGGCCAACCCATCGTGAGTTTGTAGCGCCAGTGCAGTGGGAGTGGAGACCAAAGTATGCAGGCAAACGCGTAGGGGATGACAGTAATCAATAGGAATAAAGCGTAAAGCGTGGCACGCAGTACAAGCATGGCGTTAGGTTGCCTCAGCAAGAATTTGATCGACCGCATCGGCCAGATCCAGGGCGTGACGTGTGCCCGCAGGCAGCCCGCCTTGCTTGAGCGTTTTTGGGCCATTACCGGTTTGTACGAGCCACGGGGTACAGCCCGCGGCGGCGCTGGCCTGCAGGTCGCGTAATGAATCTCCGATTGCAGGTACACCACTGAGGTCAATGTCGTAGCGTCGCGCAATATCTTCAAAGAGGCCTGGTAAGGGTTTGCGACAAATGCATTGT
>JBAXLV010000362.1:0-3326 GCA_037134635.1 Alcaligenaceae bacterium | reverse complement strand
GCAGCAGCACCAGGTGCGAAAACCGCCCTGAATCCTGCAGCGTCGTGGCCGTTTCCTACGGGTGGCCGTCCCTGAGCTTGATAGCTAAGGTTTGCAAGTTCAAACCGTCCGGTTCGCCGGACGGTTTTTTTTGTCTGGCGTATTGCTGTCACCGCTAAAACAGTCCGCGTAATTGTCTAAACCCTGTTCTAACCCACGCAGAAGCTGCGATAATGCCAACGAGGCGTCGCCTCAAAAATCACTGCCATCCATCCGTGCTTGCCGCCGGATTTTTATCGGAGTTGCCACATGCTTGGCGAAATCCTACGTTTTTTATTAGAAATCGTTTTTTCTCTTTTAGGTGCAGCCCTGCTCGCGCGCGCCTGGATTTATGCGGTCAAACTACATCCGTTTAATCCCATGTCGCAAGCAATCCATCAAGCGACCAATTGGCTCGTCCACCCGTTACGCAACTTAATTCCCTCAGGCAAAGGCTTTGACGGGGCGAGCTTGGCAGGCGTCTTTCTAGTTGCCATCATTTTTCTATCGCTGATGTGGCTGGCTGTAACCGGCACAATGCTTAGCCCCGTACAAGTCCCGAGCTTACTGCTCGCAGCCTTGGTGACTGTTGCCCGTTGGGCCTTAAATCTAATGGTTTGGCTCACACTGATTCAAGCAGTGTTGTCCTGGATCAATCCGATGGCGCCGATCATGCCCGTCCTGCGTACCTTAACCGCGCCCTTACTAGAACCTATCAAGCGAATCATGCCTAACTTGGGCGGACTTGACCTCTCTGCTCTGGTGCTCTTGGTTTTAGCCCAAGTCGCTCTGATGGTTTTAAATCGCATCAGTTTCACGTTGATTGGGATTTAACGCGATGAAGGCGCACGCGCCGACGCCACTCAATCCTTTTGCGTCGCGTCCTCCTCGCTGGCTCAGGCTATTCAACGCGCTAGTCGGCGCGAGCTTACTCTGGCTCACATGTAATGCATTCGGCCAGACTCAGTCGCCCGCTCAAACAGCGTTACAAATCGCCGCTCAGCAAACACGCCCACCCGCGCTCGGCCCGAGCACAAACAGCAGCGCCCCAACGGTAACTGAGCGCACCTCGTCAGATATCGATGCACAACAACAAGACATGCAGGCACGCTTAATCGCGACACAAGCCGATCTTGCAAAAGTGCAACATTCTTTCAACGAAATGACGGCGCCAGACTCGGCTGCTTACGTCAGCACCAAAGAGCGTCTGAACGACCTCGTGCATCTGGTCGATACCTACACTCATATTATTGACAATATTAAAAACCTGCGCCGCTTAAGCGACAAGCTCGCCAACGCCCGCAAAGACAAGCTTGCATGGCAGCCGCCATCCGGCTCAGCCCCTTGGCCCATCGCGCTCGCCGACGACCTGCAGTTTGAAATGATCCGGATCAACGCGCAGCTTCAACATCTGGCGCAGCGCCACGCACTGATCGACGCACAGCTTGCTGAACTCAAAAAATCGCGTTCGACTATCGAGGTAGAGCTACGCCAGATCACTCAAAAAACCGAAACACCCCCCTCAACAGAGTCGCTCACCGATAAAGCGGCAATCGACAATGAGCGTCGTCTCAGTCGAATCAATCTCGAACTCGTTAATTTATCTATTGATAAAGATGCCAACGCGTTCGAGCAGACCACTGCGACCGTAACGCTTTCGTTATTCCAGAAGAACTGGGATTTCTACGCGCATCGCTTTGCCTTTTCAAACGAAGACTTCAATAAAATTCGCGGTGGCATACAACGCGCGAACGAACAACTTCGCGCCCAAGAGCAGCAAGCAAGTAGCCGCATTAACCGCACACTAGATCAAGCAGCTTCAGCAAAAACACAGCTGGATCAACTTGAGAGCGCGCCGAATGCAGCGGCCGACTCTGTGACCACAGCAAAAAGGACCTGGAATACGGCCGATGCATTGGCAGAGACGGCACGTATCGAACGTGAAAAATATCGCACCCAAATCGAATTAAATCTAGTTTCACTACAGATATGGGAGATTCGCCAAAAGATTTACTCCAATACAGATGTCGCACGCGATCTGAGCGATATGATGCTGCGTCAACAAACCCTCACCAAGCAACTCGCACAAGGACTGAGTCACCTCACAGAAATTATTGCGGATAAGTCGCAAGCGGCCGTCAATATCTCGACGCAAGTACAACAAGCGACTGACCCTGCAGAAAAATCCTTTTTACAGGGCCTACTTGCCCAGATTTCAACGCAAATAGACTCAACACGCAGTCTCTATTCTGTCATCGGGCGCCTCAATCAGTACCTTCAGATTCTCGGCGCCGAACTTGACTATGCCAATACGCATAAAACCCTGCTGCAGCGACTCGAAACGGCTCGCGCCTTCATTGCCGAGGTCAGCAAAGAGGTTTGGCACTATGAACTCTTTGCCGTTGACGACTCAATTATGGTCGATGGTCGAGAAATCAAAACAAAACGCGGGATCACCATCGGAAAAACTGCAGGCGCCATCATTATTTTGATTGTTGGCTTCGTTCTGATCTCTCGCTTGATTCGTCGAACCCTTGCGCTCGCAGTGAATAAAGCAAATCTGGGGATCAGTAAATCTGTCGTACTTGGACGCTGGCTCACGCTAGTTGCTGGCTTCACATTAATCTTGACGGCACTTAACCTCGTGGACATCCCCTTGAGCGCTTTCGCCTTCCTGGGCGGAGCGCTAGCGATTGGGGTGGGCTTTGGCACACAAAATATTTTAAAAAATCTGATTAGTGGCGTGATGCTTTTGATCGAAAAACCAATTCGCATTGGCGACTTAGTTGAGATCGATGGCGTAATAGGTACGGTCACCTCAATTGGCATTCGATTTTCGACGGTACACGGGCCTCAGGGCAACGACACGCTGATTCCAAACAGCACGCTCGTTGAGCAAAGACTCATTAACTGGACGTACACCACAACCAATGCTCGCAGAGACATTCGAGTAACCGTCGGCTATGGCTCAGATGCTCAAAGCGTACGCGAGATTCTACTTGCGGTAGGAAAAGAAAACCCGCATGTTCTGGGTACGCCGGGCCCCTTAGTGACCCTAGACGACTTTGGCGACAATGGTTTGGTGTTTAACCTTCAGTTTTGGGTCAAGCTTCAAACTGGGGTCTTGGTCAACGAGATACAAAGCGATCTGCGCATGCAGATTTTGGCGCGGTTTGCGGCAGCAGGCATTGCGCTACCTTTTCCACAAAGAACGGTGCAATTCGATCAAGACACACCGCTCGCCGTACATGTACAACCAAGACCTAAGTCAAATCGTAACGCGCCTGAGTAGGCGCATACTCTATTGC
>JBAXLV010000361.1:0-3328 GCA_037134635.1 Alcaligenaceae bacterium | reverse complement strand
TCGGATATTGGCATGGCTGTCAAGCAAGGCGCACCGTCACCCGACATTTCAACGGCCGCAGCATTGATCGCTACGTTACGGGCATCGCGTTCGTTTGTGTATTCCAAACAAGGCGCAAGCGGCCTGTACTTCGCAAGCCTGCTCAAACGCCTCGGTCTTGACGAAGAGCTTCGCGCTAAGGCAACCGTTTTAGCCGAAGGCCTCACGGGCGAGCCCGTTGCGCGCGGTGAAATTGAACTGGCCGTTCAGCAAATGAGCGAACTGATGCAGGTTTCAGGTATTCATATTTTTGCCAAACTGCCCCCTGAAGTTCAACAATCCACCACGTTTTCGATTGGGATTTTCAAAGACTCAAAACACTCTGACTCGATCAGTGCACTGATTGCCTTTATGCGCACCGCAGCTGTTACAGAGGTGCTAAAACGTCAAGGCTTGGATCCAATTACTCCTTAATTTACGAGAAAGTTCCTCATGACTAACGCCCTGCACGACCTGACTATCGCACAAGCCGCAGAACTCTTGCGCACTCGCAAACTTTCACCGCTTGAATACGTTGATCATCAAATTGCGCGAATCGAAACACTTGATGATCAACTGAGTGCTTTCATTACCCCGACTTTTGACGTGGCACGACAACAAGCCAAAGTCGCCGAGACCCAAATCATGGCGGGAGACTATCGCGGACCCATGCACGGAATACCGTTCGGCGCCAAGGATATCTACGAGACAAAAGATATCCTCACCACGGGTGGATCGCGTACGGGCCAAGACTATGTCCCCACCAAAGACGCCGTCACCGTCACTAAGCTGTATCAAGGCGGCGCAGTCTTAATGGGCAAACTCAATACGCACGAGTTCGCACACGGCGGACCTTCACTTGACCTACCATGGCCGCCAGTACGTAACCCCTGGGGTCTAGATCGTTTTAGCGGCGGCTCATCAAGCGGCTCAGGCGCCGCTGTTGCCGCCGGCTTTGTTCCGGCAGCCTTAGGAACCGATACGGGCGGTTCAATTCGCGGCCCCGCTTCACTCTGTGGCATCGCAGGGTTTATGCCCAGCTCTGGGCTCGTGAGTCGTACGGGCGTCATGCCCAATTCGTTTACCTTCGACCATTGCGGACCCATGGCCTGGACGGTCGAAGACTGTGCCCTGATGCTGCAAGCCCTTGCGGGACACGATCCGCAAGACGGCAACAGTTTTACACAGCCTATTCCAGATTACAAAACGCAACTGACCGGCGGCGTCAAAGGCCTACGCATCGGCGTTTTGCGTCATTGGTGGGAAGAGGAGATCATCGCCAACCCTGAGCACAAACTGGCGCTTGAACAAGCCATTGAAACGTTCAAACAACTCGGCGCTCAGGTTTCAGACTGTCGTGTACGTTCGATGCAAGACTACATGGATGTGAAGGTTGTCATCGCCGAGACTGAAATCTTTGCTGTGCATCAGAATAATCTCATTAGCAGACCCGGAGATTTTGGGCATGATTTTTTAAGCCGTATCCTGCCCGCCTCGCTATTTCAATCGGTCGACTACGTCGCGGCTACGCGTGAGCATCGCCGGATGCTCAACGAGTTACAACCTGTATACGAGAAATTTGATTTGCTCTTAATGCCAACATTCGGACCTGCTTCACCCATCACCGCACATCGTCCGATCACCTTCTGGCAACGTGGGAGCTCGCAAGTGTTCGCCAACGTTTCAGGTGGCCCTGCACTCTCGGTCTGTTGCGGCTTTAACACCATCGGCCTACCGATGGGCTTACAACTGGTCGGCGCACCTCAGGCCGATGCTTTGGTGTTACGCGCAGGGCATACCTATGAGCTTGCAGCTGGTTTGCGTGCAAAGAGGCCCACGCTCGTGCCAGGAAAACCAGCACCTGCGCTCACCGCTCCCGACCTCACACCAAACACGTCGGGCTGTGATGCGAGTACACGTGAGCTGGCAACCCGTATGGCAAAAAACGCGGGGCTCAAACTTAACGATGCGCAGCTAGAAATTTTGCTTGAGGCTGCACCTTACGCCTTTGCGATGACCCAACGGCTACGCAAGAATCGAAACTGGTTCGAAGAGCCCGCAAATGCCTTCATCCCTTAACAAACAAAGTCAAAAAACTGAGAGACACGATGATGATTAATTTAAAAGCTCGTTTGCAGCAATCCGAAATTTTATTAGCGCCTGGCGTGTACGACGCGCTCTCAGCCTTAATGGCAGAACAAGCTGGGTTTGAGGCAGTTTACGTTTCGGGCGCTTCAGTGGCTTACACCACGCTCGGCCGCTCTGATGTTGGCCTCACCACTTTTACCGAAGTGAATGAAAAAATTGCGCAGCTGCGCGATCGGATTCGGCTGCCTATTATTGTGGATGCTGATACAGGTTTTGGAAATGCGTTAAACACTGAGCGCACCGTGCGCGGCTTCGAGCGCAATGGTGCCAACGTGATTCAGCTTGAAGACCAGAGTTTTCCGAAGCGCTGCGGCCATCTTGATGGAAAAACGGTTGTCTCAACAGCCGAAATGGTGGGCAAGATTAAAGCAGCGGTCAACTCACGACATAGTGCCGACACATTAATTATGGCGCGCACCGATGCAGTGGCTGTTGAAGGCTTTGAACAAGCACTCGAGCGCGCTGAACAGTACCTCCTCGCAGGCGCAGATATTCTATCCATCTAGGCCGTACGAAGCGACGAACAAATGCGCATCGTGAACGAACGCTTCAGGGGCCGAGCACCTTTGCTAGCCAACATGGTTGAAGGCGGAAAGACACCCGTGAAGTCGACCGCGGCGTTGCAAGCGCTGGGCTACTCAATCGCAATTTTCCCAGGTGGAACGGTACGTTCGGTCGCAAAAACCTTGCAAACCTATTTTGCTGAATTAAAGGCAACGGGCAGCACTGACGGCTTTCGTGAAAAAATGTTCGACTTTGATGGATTAAACAGCATCATTGGCACACCCGAGTTACTGGCACGTGGCAAACGCTATGAAGGCGGCGGTGAATAACCTCACACCTTTTTTATTAATTTAATTTGTGATCAGGAATCTCGCATGAAAACGTATCGCATCGCCACAATCCCTGGTGACGGCATTGGCAAGGAAGTCGTTCCAGAAGGTCAAAAAGTACTTGAAGCACTCGCACGGCAAAATCCAAACTTAAAGTTTGAATTTGAGAACTTTGACTGGGGTGGTGACTACTACCGCGAGCATGGCATGATGATGCCCGAGAATGGCCTTGATCCCTTGCGCAGCAAGGATGCAATCCTGTTTGGCTCTGCGGGTGACCCACATATACCGGATCACATCACGCTGTGGGGCTTACGGTTAAAAATATG
>JBAXLV010000360.1:0-3334 GCA_037134635.1 Alcaligenaceae bacterium | reverse complement strand
GGCTTGTCCTATCGTGCGGCGTTGGCCGACCTCGCGATCTTGTTATCCCGCATTGCGATTGTTCAGCGTGTTGCTCAGGCTATTGACGAGGCTGATCCCTTGGTCGTGGATATCAAGCGCTTAGCCGGCTCGTTACAGCCTGATGCAGTCCAATTGTTTTACACCGTTGCAGTGCACAGCCGTTCAGAACTTGCGATTGCGCCGGACGAGTACGCCGGCTTTGTGATGGCGTGTTTGCGAATGTTGTCACTCTCTGGCGCTGCGGGGGGTTCGCAACAGCAGGTCGTCCCGCAAGCAGTGCAGGCCACAACTGCGCCGGTGTCTGCCCCTGCCGCGTCGACGGCGTCTCAGAAAATTACCCGGGTGGCGCCTGCGGTACCAAGCTCCAAGCAAGTGACCTCGCCTGTCACGACTCAATCATCACCCAAGAGCGTGACAAAAATCGAATCAACCGCTTCAGAGCGCGATGCGTCGTTCTCTGAACCAGAGGCAGAGCCTGAGCCCGAGCTTTTTTCACCCGACGACCTTGACTACAGCCCTGAGCCTGTTTTTGATCAGGCAGATGATGCGCAGTATGCGCAAGCACTCGGCAAGCCGGTGTCTGACACGATTGTGTTGCCTGAACCCTGGCCTGGTTTTTCATCGAAGTTACCGCTGTCTGGCATGGCAGCTCAGCTTGCGCGTCAATCCGAGTGTGTCCAGGTATCTGGGCGTACCATTCTCTTGCGGGTGGCGACTAAGGCATTGACCGAAGGTGCACATGCTGATCGTTTGCGCGCGGTATTGACCGAATACTTTGGTTTTGTTGTTCAGGTCAATTTTGAAATTGGCGCTGGTCAAGGGCAATCGGCCCATGCAGTTGATCAGGCGGCGCAAGCTGCGCGCCAGCAGGCTGCTGAAAAGTCGGTCAAGGTTGATCCCTTCGTGCAAGCCCTGGTTAAAGATTTTGGCGCTCAAGTGGTGCCTGGTTCGATTCGCCCAGGCCACGCTTCGTTATGACCCTATTTAGCGCCTTGTGTGTGTATTGATTGAGTTTCATTGTTAAACCAGTACTAATCTCGTATGAATTATTTCAGGAACTTTAAATCATGATGAAAGGACAAATTGCAGGTCTGATGCGCCAGGCGCAACAGATGCAAGAAAATATGAAAAAAGCCCAGGATGCACTGGCTGATATTTTGGTCGAAGGTGCTGCGGGCGGTAATTTGGTTAAAGTGACCATGACGTGTCGTCATGATGTTAAGCGGGTGGTGATTGATCCAAGTCTGTTGGCTGAAGATAAAGACATGCTTGAAGATTTGGTCGCAGCCGCCTTTAACGATGCGCTGCGTAAAGCTGAGGCAACCTCTCAAGAAAAAATGGCGGGCGTGACTGCCGGCATGCCTTTGCCTCCCGGAATGAAACTGCCGTTTTAATGAGTACTACACCTTCTGAACCACAACCCTTGTTGGCCTTGGTCGACGCACTGCGTCGTTTGCCGGGGGTGGGAGCGCGAACTGCGCGTCGCATGGCTTACCACTTGTTACAGCACGACCTGAAAGCAGCACAGCAACTCGGTCAGGCATTGACTGACGCGGTACAGCGCCTGCAGCACTGCGAGCTGTGTAATGGGTTTACCGAAACGCCCGTGTGCGCAACCTGTGAACACCCCGAGCGCGATACCAGCCTACTGTGCATTGTTGAAACGCCTGCCGATCAAAATTCGATTGAAGCGACTCATGGGTATCAAGGCTTGTATTACGTGTTGATGGGTAGCTTGGCTCCGCTTGAGGGCAGGGGTCCAGATGAGCTCGACTTTGATCGGGTCCTTGAGCGTGCCACCGACGGAGTTGTACAAGAGGTCATTTTGGCAACTAACTTTACCGCCGAAGGTGAAACCACCGCACACTATCTCGCTGAAGCCTTGCGTGTTAAAGGTATCAAGGTCACGAGGCTGGCCCGCGGTGTACCCGCAGGTAGCGAAATTGAATACGTTGATGCAGGCACCGTCGCATGGGCGCTGCTTGAGCGTAAGCCCACCTAAGTTCGCCGACTGCGCGTCAGAGCGATTGCTCGGGTCGGTGTAGCCGCCAAGCAGGGCTAAAAAGTGAATCCTTTGCGGGTAAACTCCGAGTCGCGTTAGGTCGGCACTATGTTTAAATAGACTATCAAAATTTCCTCCGCGAGACGCTCATGTCGATTTCACGCCGTCAGTTGCTTCAGTTCGCAGGTACAGCCGGGCTTTTATCCGCTGGGCCGTCTTTGGCACTTGCCCAGAAACTTGAAAAAACCAGTGTGCATATCGCTGTGGGCGGTAAGGTTGGGACCTATTACCAAGCCCTGACCATTGCAGAGCAGTTGGGCTACTTTAAAGATGAAGGTCTAGACGTCAAGATCTCTGATTTTGCCGGTGGTTCAAAATCCTTGCAGGCAGTTGTGGGCGGCAGTGCCGACGTGGTCTCGGGCGCCTACGAACACACGATTAATTTGCAGTCTAAGGGTCAGTTTTTTCGTTGCATCGTCTTGCAAGGTCGTTGCCCAATGATTACGCTCGGTGTTTCAAAAAAGACACTGCCAAATTTCAAGACCGCGGCTGATCTGCGTGGCAAAAAAATCGGCGTGACAGCTCCTGGTTCATCAACCAGTATGATCGCGAGCTTTTATTTAGCCAAGCATGGGTTGAAGCCAACCGACGTCTCTTTCATTGGCGTAGGAGCCGGTGCGGGCGCGATCTCAGCGGTCCGCGAAGGTCACATTGACGCGCTGTCCAATATTGATCCTGTCATCACCACACTGGAAGAAGCCAACGATATTCTGACCATCGTCGACACGCGTCGCTTAAAAGATACGCAAGACATTTTTGGCGGCAATATGCCAGCTGGCAGTCTGTATCTGCCGCAAGCCTACATCGATGCCAATCCTAAAACCGTGCAAGCGTTGACGAATGCGATTGTGCGAGCTGATAAGTGGATTATCAAAGCAGGCCCCGAAGGGGTCACGAAGGCAGTGCCCGCTAGTTATTTGCAAGGCAAGCCAGAGATTTACACAATGGCCGTTCAGAAGTGTCTTGAAGCGATCTCACCCGATGGCATGATCCCAGATGACGGCCCACCTACGGCCTTGAAGGCGTTGGCTGCTTACAATTCAGAAATCCGCGATGCCAAAATTGATCTGGCTAAAACCTGGACCAATGATTTCACCCGGCGTGCGAATGACAAATATCCCGAGGTAAAGGTTTGATCAAAAGCCTCCTGACGTTAAAGCTTAAATTGAGTATGGTTGATGGTACCTACTGAAGCAGTCGCAGTCTCAGAGCAGCAGCAGGCACAAACACCTGCACTCTTGTTAAAAGACA
>JBAXLV010000359.1:0-3334 GCA_037134635.1 Alcaligenaceae bacterium | reverse complement strand
CGAGGGCACCGAAGCGCGACCCATCGCACCTGATTCAAGCAAAACATCGCATTCGACGGTTGGATTGCCGCGCGAGTCGAGAATTTCGCGTCCGATGATATCTACGATTGCACTCATTTCAAGATTTCCTAGATAGATAAAATAAATGAAGGATTCGTTTGGCCCCGATCAGTCAAACCGCGATTCGAGAAACCCGTGACGTTTAACCACGCGGTCTAGATCGAGCAAAGTTGCAAGAAGATCTTGCATGTGAGCAAGCGGCACTGCATTCGGACCATCAGAGAGCGCCTGAGCCGGATTGGGATGTGTTTCCATGAATAAGCCAGAGATACCTGCCGCCACAGCCGCCCGCGCCAGCACGGGCACAAACTCGCGCTGCCCACCCGACGAAGTGCCTTGGCCACCGGGCAATTGCACTGAGTGCGTGGCATCAAAAACAACAGGACAATCCGTTTCACGCATGATGGCAAGTGACCGCATGTCTGATACTAAGTTGTTATAGCCAAATGAAACACCGCGCTCGCAAACCATGATGTCTTCGGGTACGCCAGCTTTACGCGCCGCTTGGCGCGCCTTGGTGACAACTTGCAACATGTCGTGCGGTGCTAAAAATTGGCCTTTTTTAATGTTGACGGGCTTGCCACTGGCGGCGCACACTTCGATAAAATCTGTTTGTCGACACAAGAAGGCAGGCGTTTGTAAGACATCGACCACGGCCGCCACCTGAGCAACCTGGTCTTTATCGTGCACATCAGTCAGTACCGGCACCTTAAAGTGGGCACGCACCTCAGACAGAATTTCTAAACCTTCGTCAATGCCCGGGCCACGATACGAGGCACCAGAGCTGCGATTGGCTTTATCAAACGAACTTTTATAGATAAACGGCACACCTAAGGCCGCTGTAATTTCACACAACCGCCCTGCAGTATCAAAGGCCATTTGACGTGATTCGATCACGCAAGGCCCTGCGATCAGAAAAAAAGGCTGGGTTAAGCCGATTTCAAAACCACAAAGCTTCATCAAGCATCCTTGCGCTTATTTTGATTTTCAAGTGCTGCACGAATATAGCTCGAAAACAAAGGATGCCCATCGCGTGGCGTCGAGGTGAACTCAGGATGGAACTGCACGCCAACAAACCAAGGATGACCCGGGATTTCCATCATTTCAGGAAGCTCTTCAGTCGGTGTACGCGCGCTGATCAGCATGCCAGCCTGCTCGAGCTTAGGCACATATAAATTATTGACCTCATAACGGTGGCGATGCCGCTCGTTGACTTCAGGCCCATAAATGCTACTTGCCAACGTGTTGGCCTTGACCGGGCAACGTTGGGCACCCTTGCGCATGGTGCCACCCAGATCGGATTTTTCGTCGCGCACTTCAGCCCGGCCTTCGCGATCGATCCATTCAGTAATCAGAGCAACCACAGGGTGATCCGTCGCGGGATCAAACTCGGTGCTGTTGGCATTAACGAGCCCTGCTTTGTGACGTGCGTACTCGATCACCGCGAGTTGCATGCCCAGACAAATACCCAGATATGGCACTTTGTTTTCACGTGCGTATTGAATTGCAGCAATCTTGCCTTCGGTGCCACGCTTGCCAAAGCCGCCAGGTACCAAAATAGCGTCAAACGGCTTGAGCATATCGGTGCCGTGTTGCTCGATCGCTTCAGAGTCAATGTATTCGACCACCACGCGCGACTGAGTATGGATGCCCGCGTGAATAAGCGCCTCAGTCAACGACTTGTAGGATTCGGTCAAGTCAACGTACTTGCCGACCATTGCCACGCGCACCTGATGCTCGGGGTGCTCGAGACCGTACACCAACTTCTCCCAGACCGATAAGTCTGCCTGAGGAGGATTAATTGCCAAAACTTCACAAATCAAGTTATCGAGGCCCTGCTTGTGCAGCATACCCGGGATTTTATAAATTGAATCCGCATCCCACACCGAAATCACAGCATCGAGAGGAACATTGGAAAACAGCGAAATTTTTGCGCGCTCTTCGTCGGGGATGGGTCGATCGGCACGACAAAGCAACGCATGCGGAATAATGCCAATTTCACGCAGCTTTTGTACCGAGTGTTGCGTTGGCTTGGTCTTGAGTTCGCCGGCCGAGGCAATAAAGGGCACCAAGGTCAAATGAATGAAGGCTGAACTATTACGACCAAGTCGCAGGCTCATTTGCCGCACGGCTTCAAGAAAAGGCAAAGACTCGATATCGCCTACCGTACCGCCGATTTCAACAATCGCGACGTCGGTTTGACCATCCCAGGATTGATCTGCGCCGCGCGTAATAAAGTCTTGGATTTCGTTGGTGATATGAGGAATCACCTGAACCGTTTTACCCAGATATTCGCCCTTACGCTCTTTACGTAATACAGACTCATAAATTTGGCCCGTGGTGAAGTTATTCACCTTGCGCATTTTGGACGAGATAAAACGCTCGTAGTGGCCAAGATCAAGATCAGTTTCAGCGCCATCTTCGGTAACGAAGACCTCGCCATGCTGAAACGGGCTCATGGTGCCCGGATCAACGTTGATATAGGGATCGAGCTTGAGCATGGTGACTTTGAGGCCGCGCGATTCGAGCAAAGCAGCCAAAGACGCGGCGGCGATGCCCTTACCTAACGAGGACACCACACCACCGGTAACAAAGACAAATTTGGTCATGTCATGAACGCCCAAACGTGCGGCGTATGCAGGAAATTTGAATTATAGCCGCACGCGTGACCTTTGCGGGAACTCCGTCTAGCCATTTTGGCAAACCGCCACGAAACCAGACAACAAGCAGGCTCTTGTTAAGGCCCGACCCTGCCACGGTCGAGCGAACGACCGATTTAACGACTGAGTGGCTGTGTGCGCTGCAACAACCAGTCCAAACCTTCGCCGTCAAGGCGCGGCGCTAAGCGGGCGCGAACTTCTTGGTGGTAGGCGTTCAACCAAGCGAGTTCGTCGTCGCGCAGCTGACTGACCACGATACAAGTCGTGTCAATCGGGCAAAGGGTTAAGGTTTCGAACTCAAGAAATTCGCCAAACTCAGATTCGCCAGCACTTTGGTTACAAACTAGATTTTCGATTCGTATGCCCCAACGGCCTGGCCGATAAAGACCAGGTTCGTTTGAGGTAATCATGCCCAGCTGCATTGCAGTGTGGGGAGCGGGCGCGGCACGATATGAAATGACCTGCGGGCCTTCATGAACATTTAAGTAATACCCGACGCCATGGCCTGTTCCGTGGCCGTATTCAGCCAAACGATCCCATAAGGGTGCGCGCGCAACAGCATCGAGCATCGGAGACGCAACACCGCGCGGAAACTTCAGGCGAGACAGGGCAAT
>JBAXLV010000358.1:0-3345 GCA_037134635.1 Alcaligenaceae bacterium | reverse complement strand
ATGCCCGTACGCGTTGAGTAGTCGACAAAGTACTGACGATGGGGCGCACTGAACTGATCTTGCAGCATGGCAGCGTTGCTGACTTTATCTTCGAATTTTTCACGGCTCCAGCCTTTTTTACCCGTAAAGTACACACGCGCTTGCTCGATGTCTTCCCATTGGCGTTGGCCTGGAGTGTGGTCCATTAGTGAGATCAGCCCAAGCCGAGGGTGTCCATTAAAGGGTTCAAAAAGCTCGATCGTGTTCGGTGCCGGTAGCTCACAGCGCACATGAATATAGTGATCTGCACGCAGTAGATTTTCTTTGGTGTATTGGTTAAGCGCCGACAGCACGGGTTCCCAGGTCTGACCGCGAACGCTTTCTGTATCTGCCTCGCCTACGCCGAGCGCGTCAAAAACCGTGGTGATTCCAGCGCAAGCGATTTCTGCGTCATGTGCGATCAACGCGGGCTTCTCAGCCCACATCACCTTAGGACGGGGCATTAAGTGGCGTTCAAAATTATCGGTGTGGATCTCAATCATGCCGGGCATCAAAAAATCCCCTTCAAAATCGATGGCACCCGAGGTAGAACTGCTTCCAGAATCGATCGAGTCAATCCGACCATTCACCACTGAAACTGAGCCGTGAATAACTTCATGATTCACAATGAGTCGTGCGTTATGAATGACTACTGAGCCGCGCATGGGATACTCCGAAAATTGTTCATGTCAATACGGCGTGTGGCAAGTTGCTTGCCAATCGCCTGATCGTGAAAGATTCCAACCGCAGCAGCACCGGCTGCGATCGCTTCCTGAATGAGTGTGACAACTGTTTGTGTATTGAGTGCATCGAGCGAAGCCGTCGGTTCATCGAGCAAGAGCAAAGAGCGCGGCTTAATCATGCTGCGTGCGATATTGACACGTTGCTGCTCACCACCTGAAAACGTTGCAGGCGCGAGCCCCCACAAACGTTCAGGTATCCTTAGACGTGTTAACCACACGCTCGCGATTTCGCGAGCCTGCTGAATAGCTTGCTCGTTATGCCCAGCCTCTGATAAGAGTGGCTCGGCCACGAGGTCAAGCGTAGAAATTCTTGGAATCACCCGTAAAAACTGGCTGACATACCCAATATGGTGGCGGCGGACGTCGATCAGTGCGCGTGGGCTCGCGGTCGTTAGCTCAAGAGGCTTGCAACCTTTTTCGGTATATTGAATGGATCCGGCACTAACTCGATAGTTCGAGTAAATCAGCTTGAGTAATGTACTTTTTCCCATGCCCGAGGCGCCGTCTAGTACGACGCATTCGCCCGCAGCAACCTCAAGGTTGACATCATTTAAAACGGATAGCGTAAGTCCATTTTGATGGTGCAACGTAAACTGCTTGCTCACATTCGTAAGTCGTAAAATTGGTATGCTCATGGCTGAAGCACCGAAGACACTAATAATTGGGTGTATGGGTGTTGCGGATCATCCAGCACCTGATCGGTCAATCCCGTTTCGACGATACAGCCGCGCTGCATCACGATCATGCGGTGGGCAAGCAGACGAGCGACTGCTAAGTCATGCGTCACAATGACAGAGGCCAAATCCATTTGTTGAGTCAGTTGACGCAATAAATCAAGCAGTTTTGCCTGTACGGATACGTCCAGGCCTGAGGTTGGCTCATCCATGAATACGAGGCGGGGGCGCGTCACGAGGTTGCGAGCAATTTGTAAACGTTGTCGCATTCCGCCTGAAAAGTGCTTTGGCAAATCATCCACTCTTGAGGGATCAATTTCAACGCGCGCGAGCCAGTCGCAGGCGGTGGCGCGTAACTGACCGTAGTGTCGATCGCCGAGTGCCATCAAGCGCTCTCCAACGTTCGCACCCGCAGAAACGTCCATACGCAAGCCATCGGCAGAATTTTGATGAACAAAACCCCAGTCAGTGCGTGCGAGCAATCGGCGTTGTGCTTCTGTCATTTGAAATACATCTTCGATGGTGCCGTCTTTGAGTTGAAACTCAACGGTCCCTGCATCCGGGCGATCGCGAGCGGCAAGCACGTTCAGCAAGGTGCTTTTTCCGGATCCGGATTCACCAACGATGGCGAGGACCTCGCCTGACCATAATTCGAAACTCGCGTCGATCAATGCTGTGCGTTGTCCGTAACGTTTAGTAAGTTTTGTGGCGCGCAAAATTGGCGCGCTTCTGGCGACGACCATTGCATTATTTTCCATTGCGTTGGTCACTGGGTTGAGCAGGCAAATTTTGCTCGGCACTACTCTGTCTCGATTGGCAATAATCCGAGTCTGAGCAAACAAATATTCGCCCGCCGCTATCGTCGGTAATGACTTCGTCTAAAAAGCTGCTTCTAGAGCCACATATTTCGCAAGGCGCCTCCCATTGCTGGACTTCAAATGGATAATCTTCAAAACCGAGGCTTTCAACGGCGGTGTAGGGCGGCACTGCATAGATGCGTTTTTCGCGGCCAGCTCCGAAGAGCTGCAATGCTGGATTCATATGCATCTTAGGGTTGTCAAATTTTGGAATTGGCGAGGGGGCCATGACGTAACGGTGATTGACAAGCACTGGGTAGTCGTAGGTAGTAGCGATATGGCCATAGCGTGAGACATCTTCATAGAGCTTGACATGCATCAAGCCGTATTCAGCAAGACCGTGCAGGCTGCGAGTTTCGCGCTCGCGTGGCTCAAGGCGTTGCATGGGTTCAGGCACCGGTACCTGGTAAATAATGACTTGATCTTCGCGCAGTGGCATTTCTGGTATGCGATGACGCGTTTGAATAAGCGTTGCAGCTTGGGTATGCGTCGTAATTTCAACATTTGTCGTACGTTGAAAAAAGCGTCGAATATTGACTGCATTGACTGTGTCGTCTGATCCTTGATCGATTACCTTGAGAATATCGTTCGGCCCAATGACGGAAGCGGTCACTTGGATGCCGCCTGTTCCCCAACCGTAAGGCAGGGGCATTTCACGCGAACCGAAAGGTACTTGGTAGCCCGGTACTGCGACTGCTTTTAAAATCGCCCGACGAATCATGCGTTTGGTGCGTTCGTCTAGGTAGGCAAAATTAAAGTGTTGAGATACGTCTTGACTTTCGTTTGAGTGCTTTAGAGCGGGTATCGCCGTCACGCGTTGTTCGGTATCACTCATGTTCGACATCCGAATCGTCTTGTGAAGCCTCAGTGCCTTCAGCGTCACTACGCATTTTTCTGACTAATTCAAGCTCTGACTGAAAATCAACGTAGTGAGGTAGTTTTAAGTGCTGAACAAAGCCAGAGGCTTCAAGACTATCGCTGTGCGATAGAACAAATTCGGGCATTTGCGCAGGCGACTGCACGGTCTCACCAAGCTCTTGGGCCCGTAAGGCT
>JBAXLV010000357.1:0-3356 GCA_037134635.1 Alcaligenaceae bacterium | reverse complement strand
ATGACGAGCGCCCGCTTCATGCGGCCGGACTTCAGCGCATCCACCGCCGCCCAGTCCTGGCGACGGGCGGCTTCGACTTGTTGCTGGCAGTCTTTGGGAATCAGATTGCCCACGCTCGGCACGATGCCGTCCGCGCCCGACTTCAAGCCTTGCGCCATGAGCGCGCCCAAATCTTCGCCAAGCGCTGCACTTTCTTGTGCAATGACTTGCATGGCCGCAGGGTGCTCCGACCAGACATCCATCATGCCGACCGACTGAGAACCTTGACCCGGAAAAACGAAAGCAAATTTCATGGTATCTGGTATTTTTTTATATTAAAAATTACATCTTAACGAGAACTGAGCCCCAGGTGAATCCACCACCGACTCCCTGCAACAACACTAACTGACCGGGTTGAATCCGCCCATCGCGACGCGCAACATCCAAAGCCAGAGGGATGCTTGCGGCAGAGGTATTGGCATGTTGATCAACAGTCACCACGACTTTTTCAAGCGGAATATCAAGCTTGCGGGCAAGAAAAGTCAAAATGCGCAAATTGGCCTGGTGCGGAATCAACCAATCAATTTGCGACAACGCCATGCCAGCTTGCGCCACGACTTCACGCGCAGAGCGATCAAGCACCGTCACGGCTTGTTTAAACACGGCCTGACCATCCATCCGCAAAAATGGATCACCGGTGACCTCGCCGTACGCCACGTTACCGGCCGCAGACAATATACCCATCTGGCTACCATCTGCATGAAGCTCAGCAGACAAAATGCCAGGCTGCTCACTGCCCTGCAACACCACAGCACCCGCACCATCGCCAAACAACACACAGGTACCACGATCGTTCCAGTCAAGAATGCTTGAGAAAACCTCAGCCCCGATCACGACCGCACAACGCGCCCGACCCGCACGAATAAATGCTTCGGCCGTGGTCAACGCGTAGACAAAACCACTGCACACCGCCTGTACATCGAAGGCCGCTGCGCCCTTGTTACCCAAATTCGCCTGCACCAAACAGGCTGTGCTTGGAAATACGAAGTCAGGTGTGGATGTCGCCAAAATGATCAGATCGACTTCGCTGGCATTCACCCCGGCATCGGCAAGCGCGCGTCGCGCCGCTTCGGTGGCAAGCGCGCTCGTTTTAACGCCGCGATCAGCCAGATACCGTTGACGTATCCCCGTGCGTTCAAAAATCCATTGATCGGAGGTTTCAATATTGCGTGTCGCAAGATCGACGGCCAGCGCATCGTTGCTCACGCAACGTGGTGGTAAAAAACTACCCGAACCGACGATTCGTGCGTAAGGCATTGGTTGCGTCATGCAAAGCCCCCGGACTCGTTCGTTTCAGCGACGAGTTCGATCTGGGTGAGTTGTGCAATCGCTGCGGTGGTGCGCATCAACAACTGGCTCACGACCGAAGCCCGTGCGCAGTCTAGTGCGAAACCAAATGCGACCGCATCTGCAGAGCCGTGGCTTTTAATCACGACCCCACGCAACCCGAGCAGTGCGGCCCCGTTAAAGCGGCGATTATCTGCTTGCGCCCGAAAGCGTCTAAGCACCGGCAGCGCGAGTAAACCAAGCGCTTTGGCAAAGAGATTACGGGTAAACGCCTCGCGCAACATATGCGCCATCATGCGTGCCACACCTTCAGCCGTTTTGAGCGACACGTTACCAACAAAGCCGTCACACACCACAACGTCGACCGTGCCTTTGAAGATATCGTCACCCTCAACGTTGCCATAAAAATTCAGCGCGCTTTGACGTAATAATTCGCCTGCCTGTTTAACCACTTCGTTACCCTTGATCGCTTCTTCGCCAATATTGAGCAAACCGACCGAAGGATTGGGATTTTGTTTGCCAACCTGAGCAAAAGCAGTACCCATAATCGCGAACTGCAATAAGTGCTGCGCTGAACAATCTACGTTAGCCCCTAAGTCGAGCATGATCGTGGTGCCGCCCAGCTGATTAGGCAAGACCGACGCAATCGCGGGACGATCAATGCCATCGAGTGTTTTAAGGACATATTTCGAAATCGCCATCCAGGCACCGGTATTGCCCGCCGAAACACAGGCATCTGCCTCACCATCTTTAACGGCTTGAGCCGCCAGACGCATCGAAGAATCTTTTTTACGCCGTAGCGCGATTTCGACCGAGTCATCCATGTGCACGACCTCGGTGGCCGAAATGATGGTCATGCGATCGGCGGACACAGTCGGGTAGGAATTGGCGTGCACAGCAACAGCCTGCGCGATCGGCTCAGAGAGTCCAACTAATAAAAGGTGCGTGTCCGGAAAGCGTTGAGCAAAGTCAAACGCAGCAGGGATCGTGACGGGAAGACCCGAGTCACCACCCATGCAATCAATCGCGATGCGAATCACGGCAGACACGTGAGGATGCAGCGGTTTGCGTAGGGACGAGTTGTGCCCGTCAACCCGCTTTATTCGTCAGTCTTTGTCTTGAGGACCTTGCGACCACGGTACACCCCTGTTGGGCTGATGTGGTGACGCAGGTGTTGCTCGCCTGTATTGGGCTCTACCGCTGTGGACGGATTAACCAAAAAATCATGCGAACGGTGCATACCGCGCTTTGAGGGGGATTTTTTATTTTGCTGAACAGCCATGACAACTCCTGTGGATCGGCGAATTGTACGCCAACCATCTTAAAAAATAACTACTTACCTTTAATCTTAAGCTGCCCCAGTACTGCAAATGGCGAGGGAAGCTGTGCCTCGGGACTTGAATTTTCGGCTTGCGCCTTAATTTCGGCCCCACCCACGGACTCAGGACAGGTTTCATGCCTGGGTACATAGGGAACTTCTAAAATCAGTTCGTCTTCTACCAGATCTAGCAAATTGAAGGTTGCAGATCCCATTATTTTTTCGGGTGCATCTAAATCAGCATCGTCGAGATCACCCTGATCGAGATCAGACTCGCGCACCACAAGTTCAAACACTGCTTGCCGATCGACTGGAAATAACAAATCCCCCAGACATCTTTGACATTCAAGCACCAACAAAGCCTGAATTTTTGCGACTAACTGCAATTTACCAACCTTGCTGCGGCGCCCTTGCAGCAGATACTTTACTAGTCCCGGATGCTGCGGGGCCTGCTCAAGCACCACGAGTTCGGCGAAGGGTTGCTCAGGCACATCTTCAAGCAACCGATCTAAACGGTTGACTGCGAAAACGCCTTCAATTAACTGGCCGCGACGCGCAAACTCAAACACATCAACGACAGGGGGCACCCCTAACCTGAAGCTTGGGCTAAGATCTTTCGACATCGTCTTGTCCTTGCCGCCTTGTCTCTACTAAAGAACGGTTGCTGCGGCGCGCAATGATATGCCGCACTATTAAATTTGATTTGTAACGA
>JBAXLV010000356.1:0-3367 GCA_037134635.1 Alcaligenaceae bacterium | reverse complement strand
GTACGCTTCGTATTCGCGGCCACGGGCGAGTTCCATGAGTTTTTCGCGCGAGATGGGAATTTTTGGATGGCGACCAAAGACTTTCAAAACTGAGAACTCGCCGGTTGTGATGGGGACAATATGTTGGTCGCGTGTGAGAGTGCGTGTGGCAAGATTGAGTTCGAATGGTCCAAAATAAATCGATTCATAGTCGTAGCTTGGTGCGCCGGGATGTTCATCGCTGCTGCGTCGCCGCAAAATTGCATTGATTCGGGCCAGAAGTTCGCGCGGATTAAAGGGTTTTGAAAGGTAATCGTCTGCACCCATTTCAAGGCCGATGATGCGATCAATTTCTTCTGCCCGCGCGGTGAGCATAATGATGGGGGTGTTGTCGTGATTGCCGCGCAGACGACGACAAATCGATAGGCCGTCTTCTCCGGGAAGCATCAGATCAAGAACTAATAGGTCGATGTGCTCACGATGCCAGATTTTGGTCATTTCTTGACCATCTTCAGCCGTTAGCACATTAAAACCTTGATCGGTGAGGTAGCGGCGCAATAAATCACGTAAACGGGGGTCGTCATCGACTACCAGAATTTTTCGTACGATCGGGGAAGGTAAGATAATCATAGCCGAAATGTAACAGTGCGAGACCAAGCAAGGCCTTATTTGTCACAAGGTTTTACATTTGCTGAGCTATGCTTAAACATTCGTAACAAAATGTTACGGCGCGAGAGGTTCAATTCAATCTAAGCATCGGATGATATTGTTGCCTGTCGCTCAAGAATATTCATGAAGAGGCGCAATCGCAAGCGCTCAGGAGAACAGATATGACCAAGCAGTTTCAGGCGAGTCAATTACGTCGAACGCTCGAGGTAAACGGTAAGCAATACGATTACTACAGCTTGACTGCCGCGCAGCAGGCGGGGCTATTGAATTTAGAAACCTTGCCCTATACCCTCAGAATTTTGCTTGAAAATCTGTTGCGTGCTCAAGGGCTCAATCTTTCGACGCACACCACTGACGTTCGGGCCCTCGTGTCTTCACTGCTCGCACAACAGGCGGACTGTGTCATTGAATTCAGACCCGCCCGCGTCATGATGCCAGAATCTTCGGGGCTCACGCTGATGGGTGATTTGGCCGCAATGCGCGATGCGATGAATGCGCTAGGCGGAGATGCTGCACTGATTAATCCAAGTGTTGCGATGGATTTTATTGTGGACCACTCTGTGATGGTGGAGGATGCGGGTAAATCGACCTCGCTTGAGTACAACATGGCCGCAGAATTTGCGCAAAATCGTGAGCGTTATGAATTTTTGCGCTGGTGTAGCCAGGCCTTTGATGGGGTGCGTGTGTTTCCACCTGGCTCGGGTATTTTGCATCAGGTGAATTTAGAATTCTTGGCTCAAGTGGTCTGGACCAAAGAATATGAAGGCCGGACGTTGGCGTTTCCGGACTCGCTGATTGGTATGGATAGCCACACTGCGATGATTAATGCTTTAGGTGTTGTGGCTTGGGGTGTGGGTGGGTTTGAAGGCGGTGCAGTAGCCTTGGGCGAGCCTGTTTCTGTGCCGATACCCGAGGTGGTTGGATGCCATTTGACTGGCGCGTTGCAGCCGGGCGTGACCTCCACAGATCTGGTGCTGACGATTACACAGCGTTTGCGCGGTGAGGATGTCATCGGGCGATTCATTGAATATTTTGGTTCGGGTGTTGATGCGTTATCCTTGCCCGAGCGCGCGACGGTATCGAACATGACGCCCGAATGCGGTGCGACCATGAGTTTTTTTCCGGTCGACCAAGAAACGCTTCGCTACCTCGAAGTAACCGGTCGCAGCCCTGAGCAAGTGGCGTTGGTCAAAGCGTATTGTCAGGTACAGGGCTTATGGCGAGACGGTAAGACGGTTGCGCCTAAATACGCTCGGGTAATCAACATTGATTTGTCGACCGTGGTGCCAAGTATGGCGGGCCCTGGGCGACCCGATGCACGTGTCGATCTGGCAGATGTGGCGCAGGCCTTTCAACAGGCCGTTGTCGTAAAGAAACCCAAGTCCGTAGCGACATCTGTCAGTGACATCGGCGATGGCTCGGTGGTGATCGCAGCTATTACAAGTTGCACGAACACCTCAAATCCGGCGGTGATGATTGGTGCTGGCTTGCTTGCACGCAATGCGCGGCGCCGTGGGCTCAAACCTAAGCCTTGGGTAAAAACATCGCTATCGCCAGGCTCGCGTGTGGTGGCTGATTATTTAAGTGCCTCGGGCTTACAAGGCGATCTTGATGCGTTAGGCTTTAACGTCGTAGGCTTTGGTTGCATGAGTTGTATGGGTAATTCGGGTCCGCTGCCCGAGGCGATCCTGAAAGCAATTGATACGGAACAATTAGCGACCGTTGCAGTTTTGTCGGGTAATCGCAATTTTGATGCACGCGTACATAACAGTGTGCAGGTCAATTTTTTGGCCTCGCCGCCTTTGGTGGTGGCGTATGCCTTGACCGGTTCAATACAGACTAAGCTAACCGAAGAGCCTTTGGGTCATGATCAGCAAGGTGCCCCGGTCTATCTGCGTGACATCTGGCCTGACCCCGATGAGATTCGAGCCATGATCGCGCAACACGTTGAACCGCACTTGTATCAAGCGCGCTACCAAACAATTTTTGAAGGCTCACCACAGTGGCGCGCACTGACGAGCGCGACCGGAAAAATCTACGAGTGGAATCCAAGTAGTTTATTTATTCAGCGGCCTCCTTATTTTGAAGGGATGACACGCGAAGTGCCCGCCCAAGGCAATATCGTCGGTGCCCGCGTGTTAGGGATGTTTGGTGATATGTTGACGACGGATCACATTTCACCGATTGGAAAGTTCTCGGTACAAACGCCGGCAGGTCAGTATCTGCATTCGTTAGGCGTTGATGCCGCTGATTTTGTGAACTATGGTGCACGTCGCTTGAATCATCAGGTGATGATGCGAGGTACGTTTGCAAACGTACGTTTGAATAATGAGTTGACCCCAGGGGTTCAAGGAAGCTCAACGCTTCATATGCCAAGCAAAGAAGCAATGTCGATTTATGCAGCGGCGCAACGTTATCGCGCCGAAGGTGTTCCTTTAGTGGTGGTGGCGGGTAAAGAATATGGGGCCGGATCTTCTCGCGACTGGGCAGCTAAAGGCACGGGCTTGTTAGGGGTGCGTGCTGTGATCGCCGAATCGCTTGAGCGCATTCATCGTTCGAACTTAGTGAGTATGGGTGTGCTTCCGTTGCAATTTATGAATGGTGACGATCGACATTCGCTTGGTTTAACGGGCGCTGAAACCTTCGATGTCCTTGGACTTGATCGGGGGCTTGGCGCGCGCGATCAGGTCGACTGCGTGATTCGCTATGCCGATGGTCA
>JBAXLV010000355.1:0-3370 GCA_037134635.1 Alcaligenaceae bacterium | reverse complement strand
AAGGGTTGGCCAAGCTCACCAGGGGTATCGTGCATTAAAGGGGTGAGCACCAGATCTTTACGGGTTCCCAAATACGGCCCACCGATTTCGCTGAATTTTTTTGCAAGTAGTTTATAAATTTCCCAGTCGGTCTTGCTTTCCCATAAGGGTTGCACGGCCTCACTCAGTGGATGAATAAACGGATGCATATCTGAGGTATTCAGATCATCTTTTTCGTACCAGGTTGCCGTCGGTAAAACAATATCGCCATACAGACAGGTCGTGCTCATTCTGAAATCTAAGACAACAAGTAAATCGAGCTTCCCTTCTGCCGCTTCTGCGTGCGCCTTGACTTCGCTAGGCTTGATGGCATCGGCTTCGTCTGCAAACAGGGCATTTTGGGTGCCCAGTAGATACTTTAGAAAATATTCATGTCCTTTGCCACTTGAACCCAAAATGTTTGATCGCCACACAAACATGTTGCGGGGGAAATTCTCTGGTGCGTCGGGCTCGTCACAGCTCATGTTCAACGTGCCGTTTTTTAATTGCTCAGTGGCATAGGCAACGGGATCTTGTCCGGCAGCTTCGGCGGCAGCCACCACCTCAAGCGGATTGATTTTTAGCTGCGGTGCCGAGGGTAACCAACCCATGCGTTCTGATTTTGCGTTTAAATCGAGCATGCTCATCTGAGCATATTGTTTTGTATCAGCCGTAGGTGCCAAAATTTCATCGACGTGCAGTTTTTCGTGACGCCATTGACTGGTGTGTGCATAAAAAAAGCTCGTCCCATTCATTTGCCGAGGGGGGCGCGACCAGTCAAGTGCAAACGCCAAGGGGGCCCATCCAAACTGAGGCCGCAATTTTTCTTGTCCAACATAATGCGCCCAGCCGCCACCACTTTTCCCAACACACCCGCACATCATCAATAAATTGATGATGCCGCGATAGGTCATATCCATGTGATACCAGTGGTTCAGTGCAGCACCAACGATGACCATCGACTTGCCTTCGGTGTCGTGCGCATTTTGTGCAAACTCTCGAGCCACCTGTATGACTAATTCAGGTTTAACGGTAGTGTGTTTTTGTTGCCAGGCTGGGGTGTATGGGATATCTTGGTCGTAGCTTGAAGCGACATTGCCGCCACCTAAGCCACGATCGATACCGTAGTTCGCCATTTGCAAGTCGTAGACCGTCGCAACCCTTGCAAGGCTGCCATCCGCAAGTGTCAGTGTTTTGACAGGTACGTTGCGCACTAGCAGCTCGTTATGTTCGCCTCCGAAATACGGAAACGCCACCCCAACGACTTCATTGTGACGGTCTAGAAGCGTGAGTGCCGCGTCAACATCACGACCGCTTGCCGCATCTTTTTTCTCAAGATTCCAACGCCCAACTTGTTTGCCGTCGTTGACCTTGCCTTCACCCCAACGCAAACCAATGGCACCATTAGGCACGACAAGTTCGCCAGTAGTCGCGTCGAGCAAAAGGGTCTTCCACTCGGGGTTGTTTGCTTCGCCATGATTGAGCGAAAGATGTGACGCGCGCAAAAAATGATCGGGAATCCACTTTCCTTCGTGTTCTTTTAATAAGACGAGCATCGGCATGTCGGTGTACTGCTTTGCGTAGTCGCTAAAGTATGCAGATTTTCCGCTTAAGTGAAACTCTTTGAGAATCACATGGCCCATGGCCATCGCGAGCGCTGCATCTGTACCTTGTTTGGGTGCCAGCCAGATATCACCAAACTTGACCATCTCGCCGTAATCGCTTGAAACGGCGACGGTCTTTGTGCCCTTGTAGCGCACCTCTGTATAAAAATGGGCATCAGGCGTACGTGTTTGTGGGACGTTTGAGCCCCACACCATCAGATACGTTGAGTTATACCAATCGGCGGATTCAGGTACATCAGTTTGTTCGCCCCAAACTTGGGGGCTCGCGGGTGGTAGATCACAGTACCAGTCGTAAAAACTTAGGCAGACGCCGCCAATCAAGCTGAGGTAGCGTGATCCTGCAGCATATGACACCATCGACATCGCCGGAATGGGTGAAAATCCAATCACACGGTCCGGGCCGAATTTTTTGATTGTGTAGGCGTTGGCCGCAGCGATCATTTCAGTGACCGTGTTCCAGTCTGCACGTACAAAGCCTCCCAAACCGCGCACACTTTTATAGCGCTTTGCGCGTTCAGGATTTTGACTGATATGTTCCCAGGCACTGATCGGGTCCATAGTGAGCCGCGCTTCGCGCCACATCTCCATTAAGCGACCGCGCATCATGGGATGCTTGACGCGTTGTGCTGAATATACATACCAACTGTACGAGGCGCCTCGTGGGCAGCCTCGGGGCTCGTGGTTGGGCAGATCTGGGCGCGTACGCGGATAATCTGTTTGCTGAGTTTCCCAAGTGATCAAGCCGCTTTTGACGTAGACTTTCCAGGAACAAGAGCCGGTGCAGTTCACCCCGTGAGTTGAACGTACGATTTTGTCGTGTTGCCAACGTTGTCGGTAGGTATTCTCCCATTTGCGGTCTTCATGCACCACCGCACCATGCTTATCCGAGAAGGTATCCGTGGTGCGTGAAAGAAAATTTAAGCGATCTAAAAAATGACTCATGACTGAACTCCAGTAGTGCAATGATCATGTTTGATGGATAAGGTGTATCGCATTAGCAGGGCATGGGCGCATTACGGCGTGCATACCAAAACCAGGTGACGACCACGCAACTGAAATAAAACACGACAAAACACCATAGAGCCGCATGGGGGGTGCCGGTGAGGTCGATGGATGTGCCAAAACTTTTTGGAATAAAGAAGCCGCCATAGGCACCAATTGCACCTGAAAAACCGAGTACGGCTGCAGCCTCTTTACTGCCATCAATCGATGCTTGTTTTTGAGCGGCCGCATCTGGTTGCGCACTTTGCTGTCTGTCAGTTAAAAAAATGACCGGGATCATGCGAAAGGTTGAACCGTTGCCGATCCCGGTCAAGGCAAACAAAAAGATAAAAAGAGCCAGAAATCCACTGAAGTTGCCTGCATTTCCTTGACTTGGTAAAAAGTACATCACACCGATGACGGCCGCGATCATGCCGATGAAGGTCCAGAGCGTCACGCGGGCGCCGCCCACTTTGTCCGAAATCCACCCTCCTGCCGGACGAACCAAGGCGCCAACAAGTGGGCCAAGAAAGGCATATTGAGTTGGATTGACATTTGGAAACTGCGATTGCGTCAGTAAGGCCAAGCCCGCTGAAAATCCGATGAAGGAACCAAACGTGCCAAGGTAGAGCCAACACATTAACCAGTTATGTTGACGTTTAAAGATGACCGCCTGATCAACGAACGAAGCTTTGGCATCAGCAATATCGTTCATGCCAAACCAAGCTGCCAACGAGGCGATCAAG
>JBAXLV010000354.1:0-3381 GCA_037134635.1 Alcaligenaceae bacterium | reverse complement strand
CACATTACGCATGACGCCCTACCTTTGACCCAAATCGCAAGCGGTCAGTTTGACTGGTTCTCTGCGTCTATTCACACCAGGCTTGAACCCACCGCCTTTACTGAGGCATTATTCAAAGCCAGTGGCGGCAAATCTCTCATTGATGGTCACACTCAACTCAACGCCAAGGGAATCGCAAAAATTAACTTGGTGATCCGCCCAGTCGATCACACGCAGGATACCGTGCGCGCAAGATTTGCCGGCGCCACCTTGGTCGCAGAACTTGGCCATGCCCTCAGCTACACCAAGGGCGAGCTCAAGATTGAAGCCCTCAACATCACTGACGGCAAGCTCACACTGGACGTCAAGTCAAGCCGTCTGCATACCGATACGCACCCGGGGCAATCCGGCCTGAACATCGGCGCGAGTGGTGCAGATATTGGCGAACTCACCCTGACCTCTTTGAACTTTCCGACGATTGGCGCAAAAAAAATCAACACCAGATTGATTTTGAGTGAGAAAGACAATTTATTAAGTGGGCAATCGCATTACGAAATCGAGCGCGTTACGATCGATAAAAAGGATTGGGGCACGCTGAGCCTGACCGCCTCGTATGACAAACTCAATAGCGATACCGTCAAATCGCTTGCAGATCTGTACAGCGATATTATCTCTCGCTCATTGAGCAACGAGCCTGACGCTGATCTGATGACCTCCACAGATCTCAAACAGTTTTGGGGTTACGTTCAAACACTCGTCAAAAATAGCCCCACGATTCGGCTGGATCCAATCGCCTGGCAAACCGTTGATGGTCAAAGCTCAATCTCGCTAAGCACCGTATTGGCGCCAGTCGATTTGCGGAGCGGCGGCATGGGGTTAAATGGCTCGCCCGTTCATTCACTTGACGCCACGATTGCGCTCTCTCGTGCAATGGCAGTCGGATTACTCTCTACTGGGCTTGAGGCCTCGGGGGTGAGTGCATCTCAGGCTAGAACCACTGCAGATAAAGAAATCGGACACGTACTTGAGGTCGCAAATAAATAAAACTCGGAACCCTTAAGGGCGACAGACTCGTCGCACAACTGAGCTTCAAAGACAATGCGTTTAAGGTGAACGGGCAAGCTATTTCAGCAGAATCGCTGTTGACCTTCGCCTCCTCGGTGGTACCTTTAGTCTGGCTCGCTGCTGACCCAGTATCAACCTCAGACGGCCCCGATGAAGCAGCCGCGAGTCGCCATCTAGACCCGTCGGTTTTAGCAAGTATTTTGACCGCCGCTGACTTCACCTTCGAAGAAGTGAAAGACGAGCAAGGTGATCCTTTACTCAAAGTGTCCCCAGGAGACTCGGGGGCCGCAAAGATCGACATGCTTTTTGTAGGCTGCGGCACCGACCCAACCTGCGAAGATGTGTTGTTACGCGCAACCTATTCACCCGACAAGCCAATTGCCCTGAAGGTCGCAAACGACTGGAATCATCGAAACCGCTGGGCGCGCGCCTATGTCAATGAAAAGCGAGAAGCCGTCATCGAAATGGATATCAGTGCTTACGGCGGAATCGGACGCGATGCCGTAGAAGGCATGGTCAATACTTTCTTTAAAATCGTTCGAGACTTCTCTAAAGAACTGAACGAATCAAAATAAAACGCAACCACTCAACTAGCGCCGTTAAACCGCGCGCTAGTTGAGTTTAGGTTTAGATTTACGCGTACGCCTCAATTGGCAAACACGCGCACACTAAATTACGATCACCCCAAGCATTGTCGACACGCCCGACAGTCGGCCAATACTTGTTTGCCCGCAAACTTTCTACGGGGTATGCGGCTTGCTGCCGCGGATAATCGTGATGCCATTCTTCAGCTAGCAACATTTGCGCCGTATGCGGTGCGTTCTTCAAGACGTTGTCGGTGCGATCTCGCTCACCGCGTTCAATCTGGGCGATTTCTTGGCGGATCGCGATCATGGCATCAACAAAACGATCGAGCTCAGCCAAACCCTCAGACTCAGTTGGCTCAACCATTAAGGTACCCGCTACCGGAAAACTCATCGTCGGTGCATGAAACCCATAGTCCATCAAACGCTTGGCGATATCTTCGGCAGAAATTCCTGAAACTTCTTTAATGTCATGCATATCAAGAATACATTCGTGTGCCACTCGACCGTTACGGCCGCTGTACAAGACTGGATAGTGCCCTGCCAGTCGGCGCGCAACATAATTAGCGCTCAAGATTGCAACCTCAGTCGCCCGGCGCAACCCCTCAGCGCCCATCAAAGAGATATACACAAACGGAATCGGCAAAATACTAGCAGAGCCAAAAGGTGCGGCTGACACAGGCCCAACAGGTACGCCAGTGGACAGCATTCCGTTCTCACCAACCACCCCAGGCAAGAAAGGCGCAAGATGCGCACGTACGCCGACGGGCCCGACGCCGGGGCCGCCCCCGCCGTGCGGGATACAAAACGTTTTATGCAAGTTCAGATGCGACACATCCGAGCCAAACTTACCCGGCTGCGCCACACCCACCATGGCATTCATGTTGGCGCCATCCATGTAAACCTGACCACCCGCTGCGTGGATCATGTCGCAGATGCCCGTAATGGCTTCTTCAAACACGCCGTGCGTTGACGGATACGTCACCATCAAAGCAGCGAGGCGATCACCCGTCTGCGTAATCTTATCCTGCAGATCTTCTAAGTCAACGTTGCCGTGTGCGTCAGACTTCACGACCACAACCTCCATGCCTACCATGTTTGCTGAGGCAGGATTTGTGCCATGCGCAGACGAAGGAATCAAACACACGTCGCGCTGTGACTGCCCGTTTGCACGGTGATAAGCGCGGATCGCTAACAACCCGGCATATTCGCCCTGTGCCCCTGAATTGGGCTGCAAGCTGATCGCGTCATAACCCGTGATTTCACAAAGGTCTTTTGACAGACGTTCGATCATGGTTTGATAGCCACGCGTTTGCTCGGCTGGCGCAAACGGATGAATACACGCGAACTCGGGCCAGGTGACTGGAATCATCTCAACTGTTGCATTCAGCTTCATGGTGCAAGAGCCCAGCGGAATCATCGTACGATCAAGCGCTAAATCTTTATCTGAAAGTTTACGCAGGTAGCGCAACATATCAGTTTCAGATTGAATGCTTGAAAAAATCGGATGACTCAGAATCGCGTGCGTACGTTGCACAGCCTTTGGGATGCCGGGCAAACCCACAAGCGCCGTTGAAACCGCAGGTGCTGACTTACCCGTCACCCCTGCAAAAAGCGCCACGAGCTGCTCGAGATCTTCTGCGGTCACCGTCTCATCTAAAGAAATCGACAACTGTGTTGCGTGCACATGCCGCAAGTTGATGCGTGCAGCGCGCGCCGCCGTGAGCACTTTGTCAGTCAGCGCCCCCGTGTT
>JBAXLV010000353.1:0-3385 GCA_037134635.1 Alcaligenaceae bacterium | reverse complement strand
GACTATGAGGCTGATTTCTGCAAAGCCAGCAATCTTTACATCACCGATTCAACAGTGAAGTACGACTAATTCGTCAAGATCAAAACTGGACGATCCTTTCAACCCTCATGGGCAAGTCAACGGCCTTAGTGGCCGTGACGTATTACTTGGCTAAAAATGTTGGTTAGTTTCCATGCTGTGTTACCTTGAGTGCGTAAGTCAGAAAGAATAAGACCTCTTGGGTATCACTAAATCATGAACGACCATTCAATTTTTGAAGCGGGCAATATTCTTTTGCAATCAGGTCGCACCCTGCGCGGCGGTCGGTTGGCTTACAAAACATATGGCACTTTAAATGCCGAAAAATCGAACGTTATTTTGTACATGACCTCGTTTGCTGCGCATCATTACGACGTGGATTGGTTGATTGGTGCTGGCAAGGCTTTAGATACTGAAAAGTATTTCGTCGTGGTGCCCAATCTGTTTGGTAATGGATTGTCATCTTCACCAAGTAACGCAACCGAGCCACAAAATGGCGAGCGGTGGCCGTATTTTACGATCGCCGACAACGTCAAGGTGCAGAATCGTTTATTGACTGAAGTTTTGGGTATTACTTCGCTCGAACTTGCCTGCGGGTGGTCGATGGGGGGATTGCAGGCGTTTCAATGGGCGTCGTATTACCCCAGTATGGTCAAGCGTCTGGCGGTGCTGTGTGGTGCGGCCAAGTGCTCACCGCACAATCAAGTGTTTATTGAAGGCGTCCGCGCTACCTTAACCACAGATCCGGCATACCAAAACGGTGTGTTCGTAAGCCGCCCAGAGCGCGCGTTACGCGCGATGGGTCGAAACTATGCGGCAATGGCGATGTCGCAAACATTTTATCGCCAAGAGCTTTGGCGTGGGGCAGGGTTTTCATCACTTGAAGACTTTTTGATTATGTCTTGGGAAGCGAACTTCTTAAAACGTGATGCCAATAATATGCTGACGCATCTTTGGGCCTGGCAACATGCAAACATTGCGAATAACGAAAAATATAACGGTGACTTTAAAGCGGCGCTACAAGCAATCACGGCGAAGGCATTGTTGATGCCTGGTTCGACTGATTTGTATTTTCAGGTTGAAGACAATCGTCTTGAAGCAGAGCAGATGCCCAACGCGCGCTTGTTACCCATTCCCTCAGAATGGGGGCATCGTGCTGGGCTACCTTCGGCCAATATTGAAGACGCTGTTTTTATTACGAAGGCGATCAAAGAGTTATTGGTCTCGTAAATCACAAATCCCTATTATTCAGGTTTGATACCCGCACTATCCAGAGCCTTGCGCCACGTGACGAGTTGATCTTTCAAAATGGCATCAAGCTCTTGCGGTGAACCCGCATTGATTTCCATCGCTTGACGTTCGAGTTGCTCGCGTACTTCGGGCATTTGTAACACCGCGTTAAGCTCGCGATTAAGAAGATCCACAATTGGTTTTGAAAGTTTCGCAGGACCTACGAGCGCCATCCAGCTGATGTTGATGAAATTGGGTAATCCTGCTTCAGCCATGGTCGGCACGTCAGGAAAAATTGGGCTGCGCTTATCGAGCACGACGCCTAACGCTTTTAACCTGTTGTCTTTAATGAAGCCGATCGACGTGGTCGGTGAGGTATAGCCAATTTGTATGCGATCTGCAAGTAAGTCGGCAGTTTGTTCTGGCTCGCCTTTATAAGAAATCTGCACGATGTCGATATTGCCTAATGCCTTAAGCTGGCTGCCGTAAATCAGTGCTGCAGTGTGGCCAGCGCCATAGTTCAACTTACCCGGATTGGCATGCGCATAGGAAAGCAACTCGTTTAGGTTTTTCACTGGAAGATCTTTATTGACCAACAAAAAGTGCGTGAACTTGCCGATAAATCCGATCGATGTGAAATCAGTCAGCACGTTGTAGGGAGGATCTTTCATCAGAAAGGGTACGCCCGCTAACGGGCTATTCGTACCCATCAACAAGGTGTAGCCGTCGGGTGCAGCGCGTGCAACAAACTGGCCGGCAATAGCGCCGTTCGCGCCAACCTTGTTCTCGACGATGATATTTTGACCCAAACGTTGCGAGAGTCTGGGTGCGATTACGCGCGTGAGGGTGTCGGTGATTGAGCCCGCAGGAAAAGGCACGAGGAGACGAATAGGTTTGTCTGGATATTGAGCATAAACCGCGGCTGAAGCGAGTGCGAGGGCGCAAGCTGCAATATATGCCATGAGGCGTTTACACATCAGTCGTCTCCATAGTTTTCTATTTTTATAAAAATTGATGGGTGCATATCACTAAGCTGTTGCTTTAATATCTAGCTGAATGCAGTTCACATATGTAAACTCATAATAATACAAATCCAAGAGGCGATTGTTATGAACTCACAGTCTCTTATTCCTGAAAATCAGAATTTTCGAGATCAAACAACATGGCACTAAACACTTTAGAGGCGCCTGTTGCGCTGATTACTGGCGCTGGCAATGGCATTGGAAAATCAATGGCCTTGGGTTTGCTCACAAAAGGCATGCGAATCGCCGCTGTCGATCGTGATGCACAAAGTTTGCTTGCGCTCAAACAGATGGCAAATCAGTCAGAATATGCTGGGCATCTTGAGGTATTTACCGAAGATCTCATTCGATTCGATGCAATATCTTTAGTTGAACGCATCGAAAAAATTCTGGGTAGTGTGAATATATTAATTAATAATGCGGGCCTTGGTCAGGGACAAATTCGAAGTGATTATCATCGATATCCACCGAAATTTTATGACGTAACCCCCGAGATTTGGATGAACGCGATCGCAGTGAATGCGAACGCAGTTTTTTTGCTTAGCCAAGTGCTGGCGAAGCGGATGCTTGGCGATGGTTGGGGACGCATCATCAATGTCACCACAAGTTTAGGCACCATGCTTAGGGCAGGGTATTGTCCCTACGGGCCCACAAAAGCTGCTGCCGAGGGACTCAGTGCCGTCATGGCAAGCGATCTGGAGGGAACGGGCATCACGGTGAATGTTCTTGTGCCGGGTGGTGTGGTCAATACACCCATGATTCCCGAAGATGCACCCTTCTTGAGAACGGAGCTGATTCAGCCTGAGGCCATGTTGTCGCCGCTGTACTGGCTGTGTTCTCAAGAGGCCAATGCTGTGACTGGCTTACGATTTTTGGCAAATCGATGGGATGATGGGCTTCCGGTGGCAGAGGCCGCGAAGCTAGCGGGTGCACCGATTGGCTGGAAAGATCTTGCAGTGTTACCTGTCACACCGAAGTTCAAGTCCTAATTGCGCGCTCAGCCTGCGGAGACCAGGACTTAACAAGTATCAAGGAAATAGATGGTGATTCAATCTACGCGTTGACCTTTGTTAAAAAAGATCGTTTTAGGCGACCAAACAAGAGTAAATTGGATT
>JBAXLV010000352.1:0-3389 GCA_037134635.1 Alcaligenaceae bacterium | reverse complement strand
TATTCAGCACATCGCACGATTGATGGCGTCATCAAGATCGCCGAGGCCGAAAATCTTCAACCCGAGCAAATCAAGAGCGTTCATATTACGACGGGTGTTCCGCAAGCCTCAATGCTCAGAAATCATCATCCTGTGACTGGACTCGAAGCGAAGTTCAGTGCGGAGTTCGCAGTCGCCTCTGCGATTGTTGCGCGAGAGGTTGGCCTCGCCCAATTGACTGACGCATTTGCAACACGCTCAGATGTTTCGGGTTTATACAAAAAGGTATCGATCGAAACAGTTGATACGGTATGCCCGCTTGATCCAGCCTTTGCGCTGACCGATCGCGTCACCATCGAAACCAATGACGGACGTAAGTTTGACTCAGGCGATATCCGCTTTCCGTTAGGCAATGCCCTGAATCCAATTGACGCCGCTGGCCTGAAACGCAAGTTTTTGGACTGCCTTGAAACCGGTAAGGTCGCGAACAGTTCAATCAAAGGTGCGGATGACGGCCTGTATGACAGAATCGCAACACTAGAGACTTTACCAAGTATCCGACAGCTTTTTAAATAATCGCCGTAGCCGCTGCATCTCCCTAGAGGCGGCGGCTAAGGCCTTAATACAGGCCTTTTGCTCCAGCATGAGTTACAGCGTTGTTTGGTTTAAACGTGACCTGCGCCTCAGTGATCACGCCGCACTGACTCAAGCGCTCTGTCATGGCCCGGTGCTATGTCTGTACATTGTCGAACCTTCTTTGTGGCGCAGCGCAGACGCTGCAACTCAGCACTATCACTTTTTGCTCGAAAGCCTGCGCGATCTGTATCTTGAGTTCAAGCGACGCGGCGGGCTATTGCACGTTGTCTCGGGCGAGGCTGTTGACGTACTCGCTAAACTTTACGCCCTCAAGCCCTTCGATACTCTGTATTCACACCAGGAAACAGGTAACGCGTTGTCGTATTCGCGCGATCGTGCTGTCGCCCGTTGGTGTCGCTTGCAGGCCATCCCTTGGGAACAGACCCAACACTTTGGTGTTACGCGCGGGTTAAAGGATCGCGACCTCTGGAAAGACCTGTGGGATCAGCACGTCGGGCAACCATGCCTGCCTGAGCCGACCGCGATCCCTTGTGTCGCGCTGCCATGGCTCGAGCCTGCGCTGCCCACGGTCGCAACACTCGGCCTTGATGTCGCTGAGCCCGCGCAACGACAACGCGGCGGACGCAGACTCGCGCTAGAGGTCTTAAAGAGTTTTTTAAAGGACCGCAGCCAGCAATACCGCGGAGGAATATCTTCACCCCTGTCGGCACCTACCGCCTGCTCGCGAATCTCAGCGTATCTGGCCTTTGGTTGTTTGAGCCTGCGTGAAGTTGTCCAAGCGACCGCACTGCAACTCAAAGAATTGGGCCCTGCGCAAGCCTGGCACAAAAAGGGCTTAACGGCCTTTATCAGTCGGCTGTACTGGCACTGCCACTTTATCCAGAAGCTTGAAAGTGAGCCTGAGATTGAATTTCAAAATATGCATCGAGGCTACGATGGTCTGCGTGAAGACGACTGGAATCCCGCGCACTTTGAGGCGCTTAAAGCAGGTCAGACGGGCTGGCCGATGGTCGACGCCTGCGTCGCGATGTTGCGCGAGACTGGCTGGTTGAATTTTAGAATGCGCGCAATGTTAGTGTCGACTGCCGCCTACCCTCTTTGGCTCGACTGGCGTCCGGTTGGACACTGGCTGGCACGCCAATTTTTGGATTACGAACCCGGTATTCACTGGAGCCAGTTGCAGATGCAATCGGGTACAACGGGAATCAATATCCCGCGCATCTATAACCCAATTAAACAGGCGCAGGATCACGACCCAAATGGCACGTTTGTCAGACGCTGGCTACCCGCCATGCGACGAGTGCCGGATACATGGCTGCTTGAGCCCTGGAAAATGCCTAACTCGTTGCAAGTGCAATACAACGTGTACGTCGGCAAAGACTTGAGCGTACCGATAGTCGAACTTGAAGCGAGTACGCGAGTGGCAAAACAAAAGCTCTATGCTGTTCGAACGCAGCCGAACGTGCGGGCAACGAAACGCGAAGTGCTACAAAAACATGGTTCACGCAAGCGCTTAACAACCGTCAAAAAAACATCTGTCGTAAAACCAGCCGTCCAACAAAACACGCTGGACTTCTGATGTCAAACGACTCCTCGATGCGCGGCGTTCACAAACAAAATCTGCCCAGCAAAAACTGCCTAAGCTGTTTGCGTCCGTTTACGTGGCGCAAAAAGTGGGAACGCGATTGGGACAACGTCAAGTATTGCTCTGAACGTTGCCGGCGCACGGCGCCCGGAAAAAAATGATGATCGCGATCTATTGGTTTCGCAACGATCTGCGTTTGTGTGATCAGCCGTCTTTTAAGTACGCCTCCTTACACGCCGCTTGACTATTACCGGTCTTTATCCATGACTGCGCTCAGGTTGCCCTGACCCGCTGGGGGTTTGAGCGCATGGGTCTGCACAGAAAGTACGCCCTGCGTTCAGCGTTACAAGCACTGAAGGTAGAACTGCGCCAACGACAGAGTGATTTAATAGAGTATCAGGGCGAGCCGTGTCAGGCGCTGATCGACTTAGCAAAAAAATTTGGCATTGAGACTATTTTTTGCGAAGAAATCGCCGCGCCCGAAGAGCAACAGCAAGTGAACAGGCTCAGACGAGCGGGTTTAACCGTCAACACGCTTTGGCACTCGAGTCTGCTGGCGCCGCGCGACTTACCGTTTGAAATTGAGCGGTTGCCGTTAGTCTTTACCGAGTTTAGGGTCGCCATTGAGAAAGCTAAGGTTGTTGTGCAAGCCCCTGAGGCCGCGGTCGCTATCGTACCGCCTCTTCCAGAAGGGTTTGAACTCAGTGAAACGCGAGAACTTGATAACGCGCGTCTTGCACCTCTTGTTCCCGTTGAGTCAACCGCTGAACTTGACGCGCGAAGCTCAATGACTTTTTCGACTGCAAACGATTTTGCTGGTACTCAGGGGGGGCTGAGGCACACCAAGCAATATTTTGAGCGCCAACTGGCACACAGTTACAAAACCACCCGAAACCAGTTATCAGGTTTAGATTACTCGACAAAGTTTTCAGTGTGGCTAGCTTCTGGGACGCTCTCAGCCCGAATGCTCTACCAACAATTGCAAGCCTTCGAGACAAAGCATGGCGCCAACGAGGGGAGTTATTGGATTTGGTTTGAATTACTCTGGCGTGATTATTTTAGATTTCTACATTTGAGGTTTGGCGAGCAACTCTATCGGCGCTCGGGCTTGCGTCAGCCCAAGGTTTTAAACCAGACGCCCCCCCGCAGCCTCAAACTTAGGCATACTGAAGACATCGCACAAATGGGGGGTGCTGTCATCACCTCTACAGCACAAGCTGAACAATTC
>JBAXLV010000351.1:0-3393 GCA_037134635.1 Alcaligenaceae bacterium | reverse complement strand
ACGCACCCCAAAATGCCCCCAGTGCGGCATTGCGGATATGTGCGAATACCGGCCCAAAACAAAGATTTAGCCTGCTAGCGCTCAGGGCTAAGGGTTAAGCCACCTATGACAAACCCGAATTTAGTTTTTGCTGCACTTGCGTCATAATGCGCGCTCGCATTCAAAAATACTCCATTCGCAAAGATACGCATGAAAGACATCATCCTTGAGACGACCAATCTCACCAAGGAATTCAAGGGCTTTGTAGCTGTTAACGACGTATCGCTTAGCGTACAGCGCGGCCAGATTCACGCCTTGATCGGACCCAATGGCGCGGGTAAAACGACCTGTTTTAACTTGTTGACTAAATTTCTGCCCCCCACGCGCGGCAAAATTACGTTCAACGGTCTCGATATTACGGGTGACCGTCCCGCCCAAATTGCACGTCGAGGCATCATTCGCTCGTTTCAAATATCCGCCGTTTTTCCACACCTCACGGTGCTTGAAAATGTACGTATTGGGTTGCAACGTCAAACCGGTCTTTCATTTCATTTCTGGAAAAGTGAAAACCAACTCAATCGGCTCAACGAACGCGCTCAAGCTTTACTTGAACAAGTTGACCTGGGCAACTTTGCCAATGAACTGACAGCAAGCCTTCCCTACGGCCGCAAACGCGCACTTGAGATCGCCACAACCTTAGCCATGGAACCCGAGTTGATGCTGCTCGATGAGCCCACGCAAGGCATGGGGCACGAAGATGTCGACCGTGTTACACAACTGATCAAACGCGTCAGTGTCGGCCGAACGATTCTGATGGTTGAGCACAACATGAACGTCGTTTCTTCGATCGCGGACACCATCACGGTGCTGGCACGTGGCGCTGTGTTAGCCGAAGGCGATTACGCGCACGTATCAAAAGATCCCTCGGTGATGGAAGCCTATATGGGCACCACAGAGGGCGAACTGCAAGGAGCCCACGCATGAGCGCCATCGCACTTGAAATCAAAGGCTTAAATGCCTGGTACGGCGAGTCGCATATTCTGCATGGTGTTGACCTGACCGTCCATCAGGGTGAGGTCGTCACGCTGCTCGGGCGTAATGGCGCGGGTCGTACCACAACGCTACGCGCGATCTTGGGTCTAACCGGGTCGCGCACCGGCTCGGTGCGCATCGATGGAACCGAAGCCATTGAGCTTCCTACGTTCAAAATTGCGAAATTAGGCGTGGGCTATTGCCCTGAAGAACGCGGTATCTTTGCGAGTTTGTCTTGCGAAGAAAATCTGCTGCTCCCGCCCCCGGTCGGTGCTTTGGGCGGCGGTATGTCTTTGTCTGAAATCTACGAAATGTTTCCCAACCTTCTCGAGCGGCGTAATTCGCCCGGCACCCGACTTTCGGGGGGCGAACAACAAATGCTAGCCGTCGCACGTATTTTGCGCACCGGAGCAAATCTTTTACTGCTTGATGAAATCTCAGAAGGTTTAGCGCCGGTGATCGTACAGGCGCTGGGTCGAATGATCAAAATGCTGAAGGCTAAGGGCTACACTATTGTGATGGTTGAACAAAACTTTCACTTTGCAGCCCCCTTGGCAGACCGCTTTTATGTCATGGAACACGGCCAGATCGTCGAGCATTTTGACGCAGCTGAACTTCAAACTAAGCAGTCTGTCCTGACCGAGTTATTAGGCGTTTAATTTCTATTTGGCTTGTATGATGGCGTCTGTGCAACTAGGCGCCGAATTTTTTTTGACGTTGCGTGTAGCAATATTTCGGAGAACCACATGAAACTTCGTACCCTGAGTGCCTCACTGATGTTGGCCGGTTTTGGCCTTGTTTCACAATCGGCTTTAGCCAATATTTCTGACGATGTTATTCGCATCGGTTTCATTACCGACATGGCCAGCGTCTACTCTGACATCGACGGCCCCGGCGGAATCGAAGCCGCACGCATGGCAATCGCTGATGCAGGCGGCGAAATCAACGGCAAAAAAATCGAACTGATTTTTGCTGATCATCAAAACAAAGCTGACGTCGCGGCTGCTAAAGCGCGCGAGTGGTTTGATCAACAAAAAATTGACATGCTGATGGGTGGTACGAACTCTGGCGTAAATCTGGCGTTGGCTGGCATCGCCGCTGAGAAGAAAAAAGTATTTATGGCAGTCGGCGCTGCAGCCTCTGACCTGACGGGCGCACAATGCTCACCTTACACGGCACACTGGGCCTACGATACCGTTGCACTCGCGCGCGGTACAGGCTCAGCAATCGTCAAAGCGGGTGGCAAATCTTGGTATTTCTTGACGGCAGATTACGCGTTTGGACATGCGCTCGAGCGCGACACCGCTAACGTGGTGAAGGCTGCAGGTGGAGAAATCAAAGGCCAAGTGCGCGCGCCCTTGAATTCCTCAGACTTTTCATCGTTCTTGTTACAAGCACAAAGTTCAAAAGCCCAAATCCTGGGCTTGGCCAATGCAGGCGGCGACACGATTAATTCAATCAAAGCTGCCAACGAATTCGGCATTGGTAAAACCATGAAATTGGCTGGCCTGTTGATCTTTATCAATGACATCCATTCGTTAGGTTTAAACGTTACGCAAGGCATGCAATTTACTGATGGCTTGTACTGGGATCAAAATGATGAAACCCGTGCCTGGTCAGCAAAATTTGAAGCCAAAGTGAAACGCAAGCCCTCGATGGTTCAGGCCGGCGACTATTCAGCCGTCTCAAACTATCTCAAGGCCGTGAAAGCCACAGGAACCGATGACAGCGACACCGTCATGAAATGGCTGAAATCAAATAAAGTCAACGACATGTTTGCCAAAAATGGATACTTGCGTGAAGACGGACGTATGGTTCACGACATGTTCTTGATGGAAGTCAAAAAGCCGAGTGAGTCAAAAGGCCCTTGGGATTACTACAAGCAATTAGCAGTGTTGCCTGGTGAAGAAGTTTTCACCACGCTTGCTGAATCTACCTGCAAACTTATCAAGAAGTAAGCACCATCAAACCTTCGGTGCATCTCGGTGCACCGAAGGTTTATTTTGTTGATTCTGCATCTTTGGCGTTCTGATTCACCATGATTACTATTTTCGGCATCCCTCTACAGGCGTTTCTGGGCCAGTTATTACTTGGCTTAGTCAACGGCTCTTTTTACGCGATTCTTTCGCTGGGCCTCGCGGTAATTTTCGGGCTACTGAACGTCATTAACTTCGCGCATGGCGCGCTATACATGTTTGGCGCTTTTCTGGCTTGGATGGGGCTGTCGTATTTTGATCTGAACTATTGGGTCATGCTGGCAATTGCGCCCTTTATTGTTGGCGTGTTTGGTATCTTCATTGAGCGCTGTCTACTCAAACATCTTTATAAACTTGATCACCTCTACGGCTTGCTCCTCACCTTTGGCATCACGCTCTTAATGGA
>JBAXLV010000350.1:0-3403 GCA_037134635.1 Alcaligenaceae bacterium | reverse complement strand
CCTGTCGGCTGGGGCAGGCTCGTTGGCTGCTGTTCAATCGCTTTGGGCGTTGTGCTGCTAGCCGGAAGTTAAAACACAGGCTTTAAAAAAGCTTAGAAGCCTGCTGCGTTGCCGATCAACAGAAAAGCAGGAATCATCGCCACCCAGAACGACAACAATAAGATATCGGATAGCATACCTTTTGCGCTAGGCAAACCTTGCTGCGGTGCTGAAGATGCAAAAGATGGGGTGTTGTGTGGGCGAGCGGCCTGAGGCAGAGTAAGTTGACGCATGGTGAGGCTCCTGAAAATAGTTGACTGGGTACTACACGGTGTTTGAGGAACCACCCCCAGCCTAAAGGCCGAGGATGGTTGCCGGGGACCTAGAACCGGCAAAACTGTTTGGCTAAGTGCCATAAACAGTACTGTACACAAATACAGTACTGTTTGCAAATACAGTCTTTTAAAGTGCTTGTTTTTTACAACAAACTAATCCTTAGCCTAGGATCAGTCTCCATGCAAACACGCACGCGGCTGCAGGCGTCGTCGGCCTTGCTGTGCTAATTTGCGAGCTTCACAATTTTTTGCACGATTCACGCGATGACAAACTTCACCTCTAGCCACGCCCTGTTCAAAGTGTTCTCTGATTACGGAATGGATCGGCTTTTTCTCGTCCCGGGCGAGAGCTATTTAGGCTTACTCGATGCGTTGGTTGATTTTCCGCACATCGATGTCGTCACCTGTCGCCATGAAGGTGGAGCCGGCTATATGGCCGTCGCAGATGGGCGTCTGACCCGTCGCCCGGGTTTGGCCTTAGTCAGCCGTGGCCCCGGCGCTTCAAACGCGGCAATCGCTGTTCACACAGCCCAACAAGACGCTGTCCCTATGATCTTGGTGATTGGCCAAATCGCTGCACGTGATCTGCGTCGCGAAGCTTTTCAAGAAATTGATTATCAAAAAATGTTTGGCTCGATTGCAAAATGGGTATTCGAATGCACGGGCCCCGAACAAATCGCACAAGCCGCATTCAAAGCAATTCGAATGGCGACCTCAGGTGTACCCGGTCCCGTCGTGTTAGTACTTCCCGAAGACATCCAACAACAAACAGTACCGGTTCCAAACTTCAAACAACATGCACATATCTTTGGCTTACCGTCGGGCGACCAATTGGCTGAAATTGCAAAACGTTTGAGCACGGCGCAACGTCCTGTGGTGATTGCTGGCGGCGCGTTTGATTGCCCAGGTGGGCGCGAAGCCTTGGCCGCTTTTGTACATCACTGGCAACTACCCACGATGGTCTCGTTTAGACGCCACGATATTTTCGCCAATGATGATGAATTATTTGTCGGTGATTTAGGTCTTTCAAATCCTGCTGCACAAATGGCAACGTTGCAAACCAGTGATTTCATTCTTGCCTTGGGCACGCGCCTGGGTGACATCACCACACAAAACTATCAGTTTCCCGCTTACGCACAGGCACCGCAAACCTTGCTGCACTGTTACCCCGACTCGCGTGTCGTGAGCTGGGACACGGTGGCCGATTATCCCTTGGTGTGCGACCCCGTCAAACTGGTGCAAGCCCTGACGCAAACGCCGGCCCCGGCAACGCCTACGGCGCGCTCGACATGGCTCAAAGCACTCAGAGAGCACTCGCAGTCTTGGGCGGCCTGGCCTTCACGTCAAGCAAAAAAAGGCGTGAACTTTACAACGGTCGTGCGTGCGCTGATGGATCACTCAACACTTGACACCACCATCTGTCTGGATGCAGGTACCTTTGCTGCACCCGTCTATCGCCACTTTACGTTCAAAACAGGGCAGCGCTTAATGGCGCCGCTTGCGGGTGCGATGGGGTATGGCACGCCTGCTGCAGTGGCTTGTGCGTTACGCGAACCGACACGTCACACCGTATGCATTGTGGGCGACGGCGGATTTTTAATGACCGGCAACGAAATGATTTTGGCGGTTGAACGCAAACTACCCATTATTTTTATCGTCTCGAACAACGCCAGCTATGGCTCAATTCGCTTGCACCAAGAGCGTGGCTATCCAGGACGTGTGAGCGGCACCTCGCTGTTCAATCCAGATTTTCATGACTTGGCTCGCAGTTTCGGCATGGCGTCCGCACGCATCACGCGCGAAGATGAAATCAATGGCGTCATACAGGCAGCTTTCAAAGCGACCGCACCTATTCTGATTGAGGTCAATACCAGCTTAGATGCGATCTTGCCTTGATTTAGTGACGTGGTTGAGGGGTGATTCGCAGATAGGGCAAGACGGTGCGATAGCCCCTTGGAAATTTTTCTTTAATGATTGCCTCATCTTTTAGCGACGGAGCAATAATCACATCATCGCCTTCCCTCCAGTTGACCGGCGTCGCGACAGAGTACTTGTCGGTTAACTGAAGTGAATCAATCACGCGCAAAATTTCGTCGAAATTTCGCCCGGTGCTTGCTGGGTACGTGATCATCAAACGCACTTTTTTAGCAGGATCAATAATAAAAACCGAGCGCACGGTTAGGGTCGCGTTCGCGTTTGGATGAATCATGTCATAGAGTGTCGAAACTTTACGATCTTCATCGGCCAAGATCGGAAAATTAACAGTCGTATTTTGACTGTCGTTGATATCCGTAATCCAAGTGTTGTGCGATGCCGAACCGTCTACAGACAGCGCGATGACCTTCACATCACGCTCGGCGAACTCATTCGATAATTTTGCGGTGTAACCAAGTTCGGTCGTACAGACTGGGGTGAAATCAGCGGGGTGTGAAAACAACACCCCCCAATTACTACCGAGCCATTGGTGAAATCGAATACGGCCAACAGAAGAATCTTGTTCAAAATCGGGGGCGATATCGCCTAAGTGTAGTGATCCCATGTGCGTTCTCCTAGGGCAAAAGTGTGTGCATTGAGCGTTAAGGTCATCGACCCGACAGGGGCTAATACTCAGCCTACGAGAATAAGAGACTTTTCTTATAAGCTGAGTGAATTACACCACCAGATCCGAACGCCCCAACACCTCGTCCAGCACAATTCCTTGATATAACGCAAGGTTTAGTGCCTGCACCCGCGGCAAGATCGATCCCGCATAGAACACTGCCGTCGCAAATTTATTCTCTGTAAAGGGGGTCGCGCTCGCCTGGCGTTGCGCGGCGCTGCATACCAGAGCCGCACGCGCAAGATGCCAGCCCCCTAAGACATAACCCGTCAACATAAGATAGGGCACGCTGCCCGCATACACCGCGCGAATGTCACTCTTGGCATAATCCAGCACATACTGCACCGCACTTTGATACGCCTCAACGCCTGTCTTTAGTCGCGCCTGGATCAGGCGCAAACCTGGTGCATAGTGTGTCGCCGCCAACAGGCTTTCAGCCTCAAGTGCCTCAAGCGTTGAAGTGCCCAGGCCGAAGACGGTGCCTTGGTTC
>JBAXLV010000349.1:0-3412 GCA_037134635.1 Alcaligenaceae bacterium | reverse complement strand
TTCAGTGATAACCATGCCTTCTGCAGCAAATTGCTTTCCCAAGACGCCTTCCATATCGCGCAAGGCCTGAGTCACCTCAGGCATCGCGTCGCTCACGATTTTTCTGACCTTGTCTTGTGTCGCTACAGGCAACTTGCCAAACGAGTCTTCGTTGACGATGACCACTGCATCAACAAAATTAACTCCAAGGCGATAGTTGTACTTCAACAGATCCTTCCAACCAACACCGCCGCCAGAATTTGCAGTTAACACACCTTCGATCACGCCACGTTCGAGCGCTGGGGCGACCTCAGGAGTGCCGATGGTGACGCTCGTGGCACCAAAGCGCTTGAGAAACTCAGCCTGCTCAGGAGACGTGACACGCATCTTCATCCCTTTCAAATCTGCCAGCGACGTCAATTTTTTGTTTGCATACAGAACCTGGGGCGGAAAGTTATAACGCCCTAACATGATGATGCCGCGCTTTTTATAAGCTGCGATCATGGGAGGATCGACTAGCGGTGAAACTTTCAAAAATTCATCATAAGTACTGATTAAGAGTGGCAAACGCAACAACCCACTGATTGGTATGTTGCCGGTGAAAAATGAATCTTCTGCCATTTGCACGACATTATCAGACACTGCCTGGGTAATATTGCTTGTGCTGATTTGAAGCGATCCCCCCATGTGCATACGAACTGACAGCTGCCCATCAGTCGCCTTATTGATGTCTTCAAGCATCACGGCAAGACGCTTCGTAGAAGCGACCGGCGAAGGCATAAACGTATAGAAATCCCATTTTTGCGCGTACGTAGGAGCAATCGACAGACTAAGTGCCAATACGCCCAACAAACGTACGAACGCGCGCAACCAATGCGGACTGAGTGTGACCATGATGGTTCTTCCTTTATAAGTTTTTGAATGTCAGGCCAAGGTGCTGAGCACCTCTTTATTTGTCTCCGGCTGCCTACTGTTTTACTAGTCACCGGTACAGGTGTCAAGCAAGGCTTTTGATGGGCGCCGTGATTGTGCTAACTTGTTGAATAATAAAAATCGGAGACTGTCATGTCGGGCTTGCAAATTACGCCATCTATGCGCTATCCCTTCGGTTGTCGCATCGAAGGCGTCGACATTGGCGCCGGCGTAGATGATCAGACTGCTCAACAAATCAGTGACGCTCTAAATCAGTACCTCGTGGTCTGCGTATCGGGCAAACCTTATGACTCTGAACAATTAGTGCATTGGGCCAAAAAAATTGGCCCTCTTGAAATCAATGTTTCAAAGGCCTTTCAAAATACTCAGTACCCACAGGTCATGACCTTATCGAACCAATTGATCGATGGCAAGCCACAAGGGTTAGCAGACGCTGGGCAAGAGTGGCATACCGATATGTCTTACAACCGGATCTCAGGGCGTGCCACCATTTTGCACGCGCACCAGGTACCCTTTAAAGACGGACGCGCCTTAGGGGACACGGCGTTTCGCAGCATGTACGCGGCCTACGATGCGCTGCCGTCAGCCCTTAAAGAAAAACTTGACTCACTTGAGGCTGTGCATGATTTCGAAAATCTCTGGACACACATGTGCGCGCGACCCGGGTCAATGCGCAAGCCGTTTACCGATGCGCAACGCAAAGAAAAACCACCTGTTGTCCATCCCGTTGTGTTACGCCACCCATGGACTGGCCGCAAGTGCATTTATGTGAACAGGGGCTTAACAACAAAAATCCTAGGCTTACCCGAACAAGAGAGTCGCGACCTACTTGATTTTTTATTTGCGCATCAAGAGCAAACGCAATTTGAATATCGCCACGAATGGCGGGTGGGTGACACACTCATGTGGGACAACTGTGCCAGCATCCATTTAGCGACGGGTGGTTATAGCGCCGATCAACCGAGGGTGATGATTCGCACACAGATTCTGGGTGATGAAACACGTTATCGCCAAACCAATGCGTCACTAGGCGGGCGCATCTTAAACACAGCCTAAACGCCTTTTGATCATCCCTTAACGAGACCGCTCATGCATACCATCCGCCTGTTCGCACCGCTTGCAATGGCCTTTAGCCTGCAACTCACTGCTGTCTTTGTCACTGCACAAGCACAAGAGTTTCCGTCGCGCAGCTTGCAAGTGATTGTTCCGTTTACCGCGGGCGGGCCAACCGACGCCATGGCGCGCGTTGTTGGCCGCGAACTGAGCCGACTCACGGGGCAGCCTGTTGTGGTTGAGAACAGACCCGGCGCAGGCGGCAACGTGGGCAGTGCCCAAGTGGCTCGCGCTGAACCAGACGGATACACGATGATCGTCAACGGTGGTTTAACGCACACGTTGAATCCTCAGATTTTTGCTAAAACCAGTGGCTATGCGCTTAAGGATTTTAAAGCCGTCGCAGCCTTTGCAAAAAGCCCTATGGTTCTCACTGTGAACCCTGACTTAGGTGTCAATGATGTGCAGCAGCTTGTTGCACTAGCGAAATCAAAACCAGGCGGCTTGTCCTTTGCCTCGGGTGGCCAAGCCAGTAATCCACATATGGCCGCCGAATTGTTTAGAGATAATACGCAAACGAACATGCTGCATATCCCCTACAAAGGAACCGCCGACTCGGTCAAGGACATCGTGAGTGGTCGGGTACAAGTCGGCTTCTTTAGCCCTCAGGTAGCAGAACCCTTGCTGCAAGCCGGGCGACTTAAGGCGTTAGGGGTTACTTCAACCACGCGCATCAAGGGTTTAGAAAGCATCCCGACGATTGCCGAACAAGGCGTCAAAGATTTTGTGTTTGAATCTTGGTACATCATTCTGGTGCCAGTCAAAACACCCGTACCAATCGTCAACAAGCTCAATCAGCTTATCAATCAAGCCTTAGACAACCCGGATACCCAAAAAGCTTTTTCTAATATCGGCCTGGACGTCATTCATGCAACGCCAGCACAGACCGAGGCAAGCATCACCGCTGAACAAAACAAATGGAGCGAGCTTGTTAAAAAAATCGGCTTGCAACTCGACTAATTAACGAGCCGAGCGACTCGCTAGCAAGCGGGTCAGCGCCGGACTTAACCCCTTATTTGGTTTAAGCGGTGGCGGCGCAAAGCTCCCCACGCGCGTTGCGACAGGTCTCAGTGCCAACAAGGTTTCGACATGCTGGACCGCACTCGATACACCATCGACAACAGGCACCGGTAGCTGATCACGTACGGTACGCGATAGGCCTGCCAAAGGTGCACCCGCCAAGATGATGACATCCGCACCGTCTTCAATGACGCAGCGATTGGCCAAGGCCACCAAGCGCTGGCCCTGATCGGCCTGTACCGAACCAATGTTTGCCAACGGTTCATCGAGCGCGCGAATGCTACAAAGCCTGCTTGACAAACCATAGGCCTCAACGGTTTCGCGGTACCACGCTCGAATGCGCTGCGAGATCGCCACAATTGAAAAC
>JBAXLV010000348.1:0-3423 GCA_037134635.1 Alcaligenaceae bacterium | reverse complement strand
ATATCGACCAAGGCCAGACGTTTGTCAAAATCAACCGAGGCTGTGTAGCGCTTAACCAAGTCTGAAACGGGCTCAGAGAAGCGCGCAGACCAAGCCTCGGTTTTTTTATCAAACTGATTGTGCTTAGGGTTTTCGGTGTTTTTCATGATGGTTTAATTATAGAGTGCTGCGCCAACGTCGCAGGCGTGCGATAATTTTCAGACAATAACTCGTATCACCGGAATCTACATGTCTGCCGTTAAGGTCAGCATTGCACAAATTAACGCTTTAGTGGGTGACTTGGCAGGTAATTCACGGCGTGTGCTCGAAGCCGCGCGCCTTGCCCATGCCGCGGGGGCTCGCGTGCTGTTAACACCCGAGCTCGTTCTAACGGGTTACCCCCCTGAAGACCTTTTGCTCAGACCCTCGTTTGTCTTGCAATGTGATCGGGTGCTCAACGACCTGTGTGCAAGTTTGGCGAGCCTGAAGGGTTTGCATGTCGTGGTCGGGCACGTTACCAGCCAAAATGGTCACTTGCGTAATGCCGCCTCGGTTTTGCTAGAAGGTCAGGTGCTTGGTACCTATCACAAGCGTGAGTTGCCAAATTACGCGGTGTTTGACGAACAGCGTTACTTTGTTGCTGGCGAGCAAGCCTTAACCTTTACCGTGGATGGGGTGTGCTTTGGCGTCAATATTTGTGAAGATATCTGGCTCGAAGCTGCCCCTGAGGCTGCAGCCCGGCAAGGTGCGCATACCTTATTGGTGTTGAATGCCTCACCCTATAACATCGGTAAGTACGAGCAACGTCTCGAAATCGCCCGACGCTGTGTGCGTCGTACCGGTTGCTCGCTGTTATACGCCAATCTTGTGGGTGGACAAGACGAATTGATCTTCGATGGGGCATCTTTTGCGATGGATGCGAGCGGGGCGCTTGTGAGTAGGCTTCCAGATTACGCAGATGGACTAAGTTTAGTTGAGACTTTCAGCGATAGTCGTTTATTGGCCTGTTCTTCTAACAATTTGGGAATTGCCCCCACGGCCATCACACCTGAGCTGAGTTTAGAGGCACAGGTCTGGCAAGGGTTGACCACCTGCCTCGCAGACTACGTCAAAAAGAATGGTTTTCGCACGGTCATCTTGGGCTTATCCGGTGGCATTGACTCGGCGGTCGTGATGGCGATCGCGGTGGATGCCTTGGGTGCGGATAACGTGCATGCTGTGATGATGCCTTCGCGGTACACGGCCGATATTTCTCAGATCGATGCACGCGACATGGTCAAGCGTTTGGGCGTTGGTTACGAAGAAATTGCGATTGGCGAGTTGGCTGCAAATTTTGACCAGGTGTTGGCTCCGATGTTTGCGGGCAAGGCCTTAGATGCGACCGAAGAAAATATTCAAGCTCGCTTGCGCGGCATGTTGCTCATGGCGTTGTCAAACAAGCTGGGTCATCTGGTGCTCACGACCGGTAATAAGTCTGAATTGTCGACCGGATATTGCACTTTATACGGTGACATGGCGGGCGGTTTTGCCGTACTCAAAGACGTGGCAAAAACACTGGTTTATCGTTTGGCGCGGTGGCGCAACACACAGTCTGAAGTGATCCCCGAGCGCATTATTACCCGTCCACCTTCAGCCGAGTTGCGACCCGATCAAACGGATCAAGACAACTTGCCTGAATACGATGTGATTGACGGTATTATCGAGCGCTATGTTGAGCAAAATCAGTCTGCGGCAGAGCTCGTCGCGGCCGGGTTTGCACCCGACGCGGTCGAGCAAATTGTGCGTCTGATCCGGATCAACGAGTACAAACGTCGTCAAAGTCCACCGGGCCCACGTATTACAGGTCGTGCCTATGGGCGTGATTGGCGTTATCCTTTATCTAACGGTTTTCGTGAATCTCTTTAATCTTTTGCACTGGATCCATCATGAAGCAAGTCACTGCAATCATTAAACCCTTCAAGCTTGATGAAGTCCGCGAGGCTTTGGCCGAGGTCGGTGTGAACGGCTTAACCGTCACCGAAGTCAAAGGTTTTGGACGTCAAAAAGGCCACACTGAGTTGTATCGTGGGGCCGAGTACGTGGTCGATTTTTTGCCAAAAATCCGTATCGAAATGGTCATCCCCGATTCAATGGTTGACAATGTGATCGAAGCGATTGTCAAGGCCGCACGAACAGGCAAAATCGGTGATGGCAAGATTTTTGTGATGCCCGTCGAGCAAGCGATTCGCATTCGGACCAGTGAAAGCGGCGACGCGGCGCTGTAACGATGAAACAATTTGACTGGTCGAACCCTTACCCAACTATCCGTATCCCCGTTTTTGCACGCAATATTGTGTCAACGTCGCATCCGCTTGCGGCTCAAGCCGGTTTGCGAATGCTTCTTAAGGGTGGCTCGGCCGTCGATGCGGCGATCGCGGCTGCGGCGACGATTACGTTAGTCGAGCCCGTGTCGTGTGGCTTGGGTGGTGATGCTTTTGCCATTGTGTGGGATGGTAAAACTTTACAGGGTTTAAATTCTTCAGGGTATGCGCCTGCGGCCTGGAATGTCGACTACTTTAAAAACAAGTATGGCGTGAACGAAAAGGGCCTGGCCAAGGCGCCTAAACGTGGGGTAGATGCCATCACGATTCCGGGTGTTGTGGCGGGTTGGGCGGCCTTGCACGACCGCTATGGAAAATTGCCGTTTGCCGATTTGATGGAACCTGCCATCGAAATCGCCGAGCGTGGTTATGCAGTGCCGCCTGTGGTGGCTCAAAAGTGGGCGGCTGCGGTACCCGAACTCAAAGATCAGCCTGGCTTTGCTCAAACCTTTATGCCTAAGGGGCGGGCCCCTCATGTGGGCGAGCGTTTCGTTTTTAAGGAAGCAGCCGATACGCTGCGCCGCATTGGTGCCACGAAGGGACGAGACCTTTACGAAGGCGAAACAGCCGAAAAAATCATAGCCTGGATTCAGGCGAATGGTGGCGTTCATACGCTTGATGATTTGCGTAGTTACAAACCAGATTGGGTCACACCGATCTCAAAAAATTATCGTGGCTACACTTTGCACGAGATTCCACCAAACGGCCAGGGTATCGCGGCGTTGATGACGCTTGGCATTCTCGAGCATTTTGATTTGGCCAGCCTACAGGTCGATTCGGTTGAATCCCAGCATCTTCAGATTGAAGCGATGAAGCTGGCGATGGCGGATTTGTACTGCTACGTGTCGGATGGCCGGAGTATGGAGGTCACGCCTGAACAAATGCTTGACCCTGCGTATCTTGCCTCGCGCGCCAAGCTGATTGATCCAAACAAAGCCACGCATTTCGGTCATGGTTTGCCGGCCTCTGGGGGCACGATTTATCTGACCGCTGCCGATGAAAGCGGCATGATGATCTCATTTATCCAATCCAATTACATGGGTTTTGGTTCGGGCTGCGTGGAGCCGCAGTTTGGCATCAGCCT
>JBAXLV010000347.1:0-3423 GCA_037134635.1 Alcaligenaceae bacterium | reverse complement strand
TCATTGATTGCCTTATCAATTGATGATCCCAAACTTGCAGAAAAAGCCTTTGATTCTTGGGCGGATGCGATTGTGCTGGACATTGTTAAACAGGCTGCGCAAGATTGGCAGCAGACGCTGAAAGCTCAAATGCCCTTGGCAATTGCAGCGGCCTCTCGTGGAGGAGCTGAAGTGTTTGTTCGTTTGAATGCGCAAACGGCCTATGCTGAGCTTGATGCGACCGTCTTTGCCGGTTTAGCAGGCGTTGTGTTAGTTGGGGTTGCTGACGCAGCAGAGCTTGTACTGGCTAGCGCAAAGCTTGATGCGCTTGAGCTTGAAAGAGGAATCCTTCAAGGCTCACTTGAAATTGATCTTGAAATCACCACTGCACAAGGCGTTTGGAATTCTCTGGAGATCGCGCGTGCAAGCTCAAGAATCGGTACGTTGACGATCAACGAACAGGCCTTGTATCAAAACCTTGATATTCCGTTTGAGACCACACTTGAGGTCGAACCCATTGAGTTCATTAAGGGGCAGATCATCACCGTGGCAACTTCAGTGAATGGGCAGGCGCAAGGCATGAGCTATCCACTCTGCATCACGCAAAAAGAAGTGGATGAAACCACGTTGAAGAAAGCAATTCTTCGTGCCCGCGACACCGGTTTTAAAGGCGCACTGTGCGCGCAGCCCTCGTGGGTAAAGCTCTGTAATGAGGGCTTTCGTCCAAGTGCCGACGAAGTCGAGTACTACAAAGAGGTTCGTCAGGTGTTTGCCGAGGGTTTAAAGCGGGGTTTGGCCTCAGTGCCGCTGAACGGCAAGATGATTGATGTGCCTGTTGATTTGCGCGCTGAGGTTTATCTTGAGTGGGCCGACCGAGTGGCCTTACGCGATCAACAAAAAATTCAAGCACATCAACAATAAGCGATTTCCCTTCAATCATTGAATTGACCTGATTCAGGAAAAAATACCATGACGCACAGAGTGGCCCGCTGCACGATGTTTGTAACACCAACGAATCCACGCTTTATCGATAAGGCCTGGACACGCGGGGGAGATGTTTACATCTTAGATATCGAAGACTCGATCCCGTTGGCCGAAAAGGCCCGATGCCGGGGGTTGATTCGTGAGTCGATTGCAAGAGCGATCAAAGGTGGTGCAAGCATTTATGTTCGTATTAACAAGCCTTTTGTCGATGCAGATTTACCTTGCTCGGTCTGGCCCGGCGTTGATCGCATTATGTTGCCTAAGACTGATACGGCAGCTGAAATGCAATACGCACATAACTTGATCACCCAGTTAGAAAAAGACCACGGCGTGCCGGTGGGCTATATCGAGCTGTCTCCAATGATTGAAACTGCCTTGGGAGTCGTAAATATTTACGAGATCCTCTCCGCCACGCCGCGAAAAATCTGGTCAATGGGCGGTGGGACAGGCTACGACATGGCGGTTAATCTGGGCATTGAGATGTTTGTCGACTTTGATCAGTACGCCTACACCTCATCCTATGTGGCGCTTGCTGCAATGAGTTTAGGGATTGAATCTTCTGGCGGTGTATTTGTGCACAATCCCACCGGACGTGTGGATCAGCGCGAAGACGCGATCAAAGAAGCTGAAATTTTGCACGCCGCAGGCGTACGCCAGATCACGGCACTACACCCGAATTTTATCGAGCCCTTATGTACCGGGTTGGCGCCCACTCAAGCAGAAATGACCTGGGCCCAAACAGTATTAGACACCTACCAGGGTCTATTACTAGCGGGCGAGTCGATGACCGAGGTCAATGGCCAAGTGGTGGATTGCTACGAGTATGCGCGTGCTGTTAAAACACTTGAGTGGGGACGTGCTTGTGCAGAGAAAGATCAATTCAAGGCAAAGGCCTTAGCGCGCGCTCAGGCGGCTGTGTAATACGCGCGCTGTGTGAAAATTACCGGGCAGTAGAGGTGCAGATCACCCCTTATTTTTTATCTAAAAATTTAAGCAACTCTGCAAATTGAACGCTATACGCATCGAGCTCTTTACGAAAGGCCTCTGGCCCCTGGGCATCAATCAGATACCCATGTTTTTTTGCAAACTCAGTAAATTCGGTACTTTTAGCGATTTCTAAGGATGCGGCAACTAAGCGCTCGGTGATTTCTTTGGGCATGCCCTTAGGCGCGATCACGCCATAGGCTGCAGGTAAGGTAACGTTGTAGCCGGCATCAACAATCGAGGCCGCATCCGGGAAAAGGTAATAAGAGCCTTTCATAAACGCTGCAAGTACGCGTGCATTGCCCGCTTGAACGTGCGAGACAACGCCAGGCGCTTGGGTGGCTAAAGTCTCTACGCGCCCCGACAACATGGCAATCACGGCTTCGCCACCACCCCCGCTAAAAGGGATCGAGGCAATCTTCACATTCGCGACTTTATTGAGCTCTTGGATGGCGAGGTCAGGGGCCGTTCGTACGCCGGATACTGACACGCGCATTTTGCCGGGGCGCTGCCGCACATCGGCCAGCCACTCGTCGAAGTTTTTCCAGGGTGCATCCTGACGAACGATGATCAACGTGGGCAGATCAACAAGTTTTGTGATGGTTGCATAATCGTCGGTTGATTTATAAATCAGTGTTTTGTTGATCAAGGGTTGATAGGCGAGGGACGCATTGGTGCCCAAGCCAATCGTGTAGCCATCGGGCTTGGCGCGTACGACGGCGCTGGTACCGATCGTGGCTGAACCGCCCGGTTTGTTTTCAACGTTGACATTGGTCTTGAGTATTTTTTCTAAGGCGCTACTGAAGTAACGCGAGATCGGGTCCGTTGAACCGCCAGGGCCGTACGGAACGACGAAGGTGATATCGCGGTTCGGATAAGGCTGTGCATAGCAGCCCGCGCTAAACAAGAGTCCAAGTGCGACGGCGATGAACTGCACTGTATATGAAACAGGTTTCAACTGGGTCTCCTTTGCGGCATATGCATGGTTTGGTTTTATGTCTTTTTAGCTTAGCAAGATAGTAGCGGAATTCAATTGCCGAACTATAATCTCGGTCAGTAATACAAAAAGGGGACTTTCATGACACAGAAGAACATCTTTTCTACTTTCATTCTGGCGCTGAGCTTGTTGGCATTGCCCGCAGCGCACGCAGCCGATGCTTTTCCAACGAAATCCGTGCAAGTGATTATCCCTTTTGCACCGGGAGACACCGACAACATGCTTCGCCCGTTCATCGACAAGATGGGAGAGTTTTTGGGGCAATCGGTCATCATGACCTATAAGCCCGGTGCAGGTGGTGGCATCGGGGCAGGGTTGGTGGCCTCTAGCCAGCCCGATGGTTACACCCTTGTCGGTACCTCGCAAGGGTCGATCGTGGTGGTGCCAACCTTCAATAAAGAGATCAAGTACTCAACAGAGTCGTTTGCGCCTATTGCATCTTTATCTGAGGGGGGCTTCATCCTAGTCGTAAAGGCAAA
>JBAXLV010000346.1:0-3437 GCA_037134635.1 Alcaligenaceae bacterium | reverse complement strand
GTGCTGCTGTCGCGTAAAACAGGGCATCCGGTCAAAATCATGATGAGCCGTGAAGACGTGTTCAAGTCAACCGGCCCAACGTCTGGTTCGTCGATGACTGTCAAGATTGGTGTCAAAAAAGATGGCACTCTCGTTGCCGCTGAAGGCTTGTTTAAGTTTCAAGCGGGTGCGTTTCCAGGTTCGCCTGTGATGAACGCCACCATGTGCGCGTTTGCACCTTACATCATCCCTAACGTTAAGTCGGTGGGTTTTGATGTGGTCAGTAACCGTCCCAAATCGGCTGCGTATCGCGCGCCAGGATCGCCAATCTCTGCTTTTGCGGTTGAAAGCGTCTTAGATATTTTGGCCAAGAAGATTGGTATGGATCCACTCAAGATGCGTTTGAAGAATGCCGTGAAAGCGGGTTCACCAACGGCTTGGGGTCCTAAGCACTCGCATGATGGCTATGCCGAAACGATTCAGGCTTTGTTAGATCATCCTCAGTACAAGAAGCCCTTGGGTAAAAACCAAGGTCGTGGTGTGGCCTCAGGTTTCTGGTTTAACGGTGGCGGTGAATCAACTGCTTCTGTGCATATCAACGAAGACGGCACTGTGGTGATCGCAACGGGTAGTATGGACGTTGGTGGTTCACGTGCTTCGATGGCGTTGATGGCTGCTGAAACACTGGGCGTACCTTACGAGTCAGTACGCTCAACTGTTGCCGATACAGCATCAATTGGCTACAACCATGTGACCGGTGGTTCGCGTGTGACCTACGCAACGGGTATTGCGGTTGTTGAGGCTTGCAATAAAGTCATCGAAGATTTGCGTCTGCGTGCCTCGTTGATGTGGGATACCGACATTAAAAACGTTGTCTGGTCCGAAGGCTATGCTAAGCCTGTTGATCCGAGCGTTGGCAACTTTGAGCCGCTCTCGTTGAAAGCGATTGCAAGCAAGCGCGCCGTGACAGGTGGCCCGATTGGTTACGAAGCATCGACCAACGCGGGTGGCCAGGCTCCAGGCTTTTCAACACAGTTTGTAGATGTTGAGGTGGATCCTGAAACGGGTCACGTCAAGATTCTTCAGTTTGTTGCAGCTCAAGACGTGGGCCGTGCAATCCACCGCGACTATTGCGCAGGTCAGATCGTTGGTGGCGTCGTGCAGGGCATCGGTTGGGCCCTGAACGAAGAATACATCTACGACAGCAAGGGTCGTCTTTCAAATGCAGGTTTCTTAGATTACCGTATCCCGGTTGCCTCAGACTTGCCAATGATCGAAGCGGTCTTGGTTGAAGTGCCGAACCCAAGTCATCCTTTTGGAGTGAAGGGCGTGGGCGAAGCCAACATCGTTCCTCCGATGGCAGCAATCGCAAATGCGATTGAGAATGCAGTCGGTCGAAGAATGACTGAATTGCCGATGTCGCCACCTAAAGTCCTGGCTGCTATTGATGCAGGCTGAAGTCGCCGCAACTCCTGTTAAAGCCGTCAAGGTGGCGTTCACCGCTGGCTTTAGCAGACGTTACACCGACAGTATCAGAGAGTTTGAGGTACAGGCAAAAACCATTCGTGGCGTGATTCGCGCCATGAATGAGCTGTTTCCAGGCTTGGGTGAGACACTCGAAGAAGAAACCTCAATCGCGATTGATGGTGTGATTCACGAGGTGGATTACACCCAACCCGTCAAGCCAGGCTCTGAGGTATTTTTTATACCTAGAATTGAAGGCGGTTAACGAATGATGGTAAAGGCAGCTTTTGCAATGTCTTTGAAAAATATCACGCTTCAAACAGCGCAAGCTGTGAAAAGCGTGATTTTTTTTATTGTCCTGAGCTTAACGACGAGTGTGTGTGCGCAACCGCGTGACACAACAAGTTATCCTGATCGTCCAATTAAAATTGTTGTGGGTTTTGTACCAGGTGGGCCAACCGATCTCTACGCGCGTGTTGCCGCACGTGGTTTGTCTGATGTGCTTGGCCAGCAAGTGGTGGTCGAGAATAAGCCTGGCGCGAGCGGAGCGATTGCTGCAACGGCGGTCGCAGGTGCACCCGCCGACGGCTACACGTTGCTCGCCCATGTCGTGTCTGACATCATCACGCCGATTGCCAATAAAAAAGTTGGTTATAACCTTGAACGTGATTTCACCGCGATCGGACTGATCGCGAGTGCCCCCAACGTCTTGGTGGTTCATCCTTCAATCCCAGCAAACTCTGTACATGAGTTAATTGCTTACGCTAAAAAAAATCCAAATACGTTGAATTATGGTTCAGCCGGTGTGGGTACTGTGAGTCATCTAGCAGGAGCGTTACTCGAGGCCGAGGCGCAGACGCCGCTTGCACATATTCAATACAAAGGCACCAATGGCGCTCAATTAGATTTATTAGCGGGACGCATCACGGTGATGTTTGATAATTTGGGCAATGGCTTAAGCAACGCACAGGCGGGTAAGCTGAAGGCCTTAGCGGTCACCTCGGCCGAGCCTTGGGCTGCGGCAGCGACCGTTCCGACTATGGTCCAAAGCGGGTTTCCGGGTTCGACAATTTTGTCGGTCTTTGGTTTGGTGGCGCCAGTCGGTACACCGGTTGCCGTGGTCAACAAACTCTCGATTGCGTTGAGTCAAGGGCTTCGCACTGAAGCCTACCGTAAAAGCATTATTGACTCAGGTGCTCAGCCTGGTGAGTTAGCCGCTGAGGCGTACGGCAAGTACATCGCTGCTGAGTCTCGTCGCTGGGAGGCTTTCTTAGCTAAGCACTCAGAGATCATGAAGCAGTAGGCGACTACAGCGACCGTCGAGCCTCATCCAGATAACTATGATTGATGTAAGACTTGGCTTGTGTATCAGCACGCTTTGGGATCGCTCTTAACAAAGCACTGATATCGATTAAGGTTTGAATTGACTCTGGATTGGCCTGAGCATCACGCGGGAAAATCTCGGCTGCCGTGTACTCATCCCAAGCGCGATCCGCATACTCAGCGGTAATGCCGGTTTCAAGCATGGCGATGGTTCGGCAACCTTCTTTGTTGGCAAAAAACCATTCGTGCGCACGAATAAAGGCACGCATGAAGCGAATCACGGTGTCATGGTTTGCGCGGGCCCAGCGGCCATCGATATTGAGTGAAGTAAATTGAAACCACGGAAACTCATCGCGCGGTTCGCACAAAGAGTTAAACCCTTGGTCAAGTGCGATGTAGTTCAAGGGTGCGCCTTGCAGGCCCGCATCGATCTCGCCGCTTTGCAGCTTCTCCCAGCGCGCCAGAATAGGGCCGCAAGCCACAATTTTATAATCTTGGGGGTAATGCAAGCCGTGCGCGGCCATCAGCTTCATGACAAGCGAAGAGCTGCCGGCGTCAATCGAAGATACACCGATTGTTCGCCCCTTTAGATCTGCAAACGATTTGACGTCTTTGCCAGAGATCATTGAAAAAGGCAGGCGATTGACATTACCACCAATAATTTCAAGATG
>JBAXLV010000345.1:0-3455 GCA_037134635.1 Alcaligenaceae bacterium | reverse complement strand
CTAACGCGTCACCCTCGGTGCGCTCAGCCATCTCCCACAAGCCATCATGACCTGAAAAATCACCGTATCGATAGCCCAGGGTTCTCAAGTGCTCTTCGAGCAAACGAAAATGTTCACACTCTTCTTGAGCCACCCTTAACCAATCGTAATAAAACTGCGCGGGCATCTTAGCAAAGCGCCAAATCACATCGAGCGCAAGATTGATTGCATTGAATTCGATGTGGGCTAAGGCGTGAATTAAGATGGCACGCCCTTCTTGGGTGTGCACACTGCGTAAGCCCAATTGCGCCGGAGGTACGACTTCAACTGGCGGTCGACCTGGGATACCTGCTGGTGTTAAAAATTCGCACTCAGCGTCAAGCGTTGTTTGCGCGTTTAACTGTTGCAGCCAATGCGCTTTAGCGCGCCACGTCTGTTCACACAAAGCCTTAAGCGCCGAGTCTCTAAGCTCCATTTACAACGACTGCCACCAGGTAAACCCCAATGCACTGATCGCTCCGCCCGTAAGAATCGTACGCAGACGAAACACCCAACCCAGCATTAAGTCGGGCATCTTGCTTCTAAGCATGCTGTCGAGCAGCCATTGAAAGGCCAGCCCGGCCATCAGCATGCGCAAGCCAGTTTCTGGCGTGGTCAGCGTAGCAGACCAGCCAACGAGCGCAGGTACAACGCTCCACACAAACATGGTGTTGCGGGGCGCACCCGGCGCGGCATGCACAGCCATCCCCCACCATAACGCCCCGACAAAACTCAAAATAATCGCACCGTACATGATCAACGCCATCAGCGCGAGCAGGGGATCAATGCCCAAATCCACCACTGTCGCTAACGCAAAGCCCCAAAAAGGTAACAGCCCCAATAGGCCAGGAACCAAAGCCGCCACAGGTGTGCGTACAGGTTGACTCATTATTTTTGGCTAATCTGGCTTAGGTCTTTTTTGCTTTTTTCTTGGCTTTCTTTTCAGGGATACCGAGCATCGTTTTACGACAACTTGGTGCGCCACAGCGACACTCATATTGTGCCTTGAGCGATTTTGTTAGCTTTTCATCATCAATGATCAAGCCATAGTCATAATTTAATTCTTCGCCGCGCTTGATGTCGCGCTTGGCCATGATGTAGACGCGCTTGCCGCCCTTTCCCTCTGAGCTCTCGCAATTAGGCTCGCATGCATGGTTAATCCAACGCGCATCGTTTCCCTGATCGTTTCCGTCAATCACCTTACCCGAACTCAGTGAAAAGAAAAAGGTATGAAAAGGATCATCGGGATTTGTAGGATGACGTCGGTCGGCCTCTTTTGCACTAATGGTGGCACCCGCGTACTCAATGACTCGGGTACCTTCCGGGATTTTGCGTGCCGCAAAAACACCATTGCCGTGTACTTTAGATTGTCGAACAATATGCCAGGGTTTTTCAGGTGTTTTCATCAAAATCGAATCTAAAAATCAGGTGCGTGTCACACCAAAACAATGCTGTAACTCTGGAAATTGACTCTCGCGAACCTCGTCAGCATATTGCTGAACTGCTATTCGCATCATTTCTTCAAGATTGGCATAGCGCTTAACGAATTTTGGCACACGCTCACCGCTTAAGCCAAGCATATCTTCTGTGACGAGTATTTGACCGTCGCATTTCACTGACGCGCCGATGCCAATGGTCGGAATCGCGAGTGCTGCCGTCATACTTGCGCCCAAAGACTCTGCCACCCCTTCAAGCACCACGGCAAAAGCCCCCGCATGCTCAAGCGCCTGGGCATCTGCCAAAATTCTTGCGGCAGCTTCTGGGCTACGGCCTTGGGCCAAATAGCCTCCCATGGTGTTGACGTACTGTGGCATCAAGCCCACATGCGCCATCACCGGTACACCACGCGTCACAAGATAATGAACGGTTTCTGCCATCACGGCACCGCCCTCAAGTTTGACCGCGCTTGCACCTTGCCCGAGCAAATAGGCAGCATGGCGAAACGCTTGTGCGCATGATTCTTGATAACTACCAAAGGGCATATCGGCCACCACGCAAGCGTGCCGAGTCGCTTTCACAACCGCGGCGGTATGCTGCCCAATTTGCTCAACCGTAAACGAAAGCGTATCAGGTAGGCCGTACGCCACCATCGCGGTCGAATCACCAATCAGCACAAAATCCACATACTCATCGATGATGCGTGCTGTCGAAAAATTGTGCGCCGTTAAGCCAACAATTTTATGGTGGCCTTTGAGGGCCATTAATTGCGGCACTGTCACGCGTTTCACTTCTACATGCGAGCTCAAAACAACACCTCAAACGTTAACCTTGCGCCTGGCTCGCGGGCGAATCATTTCTTTCTTCAGTTCTTATTTGCTTGCTTTTTTGGCCGCCTTTTTTACCGCTGTTTTTGTAGCGGTTTTTGTCGCTGTTTTTTTCACGGCTTTTTTGACGGCCTTGCTTGCGCGCTTAACGGCAGTCTTGACAGCAACAGCTTCAGCTAGCGGTGCCGCGGCACTTTTACTCGTTTTTGTCGCTACTTTTTTCACGGCTTTCGTGGTTTTTTTTGCTGCGGTCTTACCGGCAGTTTTACCCGGGGCTTTTGCCGCGAAACGCTTCGTAGCAGGCTTGCCACCAACTTTTTCAGGCCGTGCTTCAAACTCAAAGCTCACCTTGCCATCTTCACCGCGTGCCAGATACGCCTTGAATTTTCGATTATTACGATTAGAGACAAACCCTTCGAGCAAGTCAGTTTTTCCTGTTGCTAATAGCTTAGTCATTTGTTCAGCGCTAATCTCTTGCTGCAAGATCACTTTGCCCGAGCGAAAATCGCAATTACGCTCTGGCCCAACCGATTTCTCACAAATAAAACTCATGCCGTGCTCAAACACCGGTGCCTGACATTTTGGGCATGGGCCTAGCGCCATTTGTGCTGAAAAATCGACCGGTTCATTGGCCTCTTCATCGCGCTGACCAAAATCAAATTCAAGTTTGAACTCAGCATTAATAATTAAGATTGAGGCAAAAGGTCGCCCCATCTTGCTAATGAAACCCTGTATCGGACCAAGGCGTTTGTCTGTAATCAAGGCCTCAACTTCTTCGGGCTCAAAAGTACGGCCACCCGGATGCTTGCCGATTGAAAAGTCGCAACTTGTACACGCGTAACGGCGGTAGTTTTCTTTCACAACGTTGCCGCATTTCGGGCAAGGCGTTTTTAGCGTGACGTAATCACCTGGCACCGTGTCGCGTTCATACTCTTTAGCGCGTTTGACGATGATCTGCGTCATCTGAGCGATCTCAAGCATAAATGCTTCGCGCTGCATTTCGCCCTGCTCGATCTGCTTGAGTTTATGTTCCCATTCGCCAGTCAACTCAGGCGAGGTCAACTCTTTCACATCTAAACCATTCAACAGCGTCATCAGTTGTCTGGCTTTAGCCGTTGGGACTAAATCTCGACCATCGCGCCGCAAATACGTCTCTGACAACAAGCCTTCAAT
>JBAXLV010000344.1:0-3460 GCA_037134635.1 Alcaligenaceae bacterium | reverse complement strand
CCTCTAAAAGCGACCAGACCCTCCGATCTGCATGTGTGGCTCGCTCTAGGCGTGTTACTGGGCCTCGCCGGCCTCTCAAAGTACACGGCTATTTTGCCGGCGGCGGCTGTCATCCTGAGCTTAGTGGGTGCCCGACAGCTGAACTGGCTGCGTTCACCCGGTCCTTGGCTGGCTCTCGTCGTCGCGGTCGGCCTTGTCTCCCCCGTGTTTTACTGGAACGCTCAGCATGAATGGATCTCGTTCGTCTATCAACTGAAACACGGCGGCGGTGGCCAATGGCAAGCACGCAGACTACTTGGCTTTATTGGTTTACAACTGGTGACCTATGGCCCCTTGTTATTTTTAGGCGGCTATCTCGCAGTGCGCCAAGTTGTGACGCGCCGCAATTGGCAAGCCCTCTGTTTGCTTTCATTCTTTTTAATTCCTTTTTTAGTGACGGCCGGACTTTCTGGCGGCGGGGGTAGCCTGCCGCACTGGACGGCCCCAGCCTGGCTGGCACTCATTCCTTTCTGTGCCAACGCACTCGCGGTACATTGGCGAGCTGGCAAACATCAATGGATCATCGCCTTTGTACGAACCCAGGCCGTCATCTGCTTATTGGCTTTTGTCGCCTTATTTTTTGTTGGCATTCCTGGCATCAGCCAACAGCATGCCTGGGGCAAAAAGAACCCGCTAGCTGACTTATGGGGCTGGGATCAGGCGGGTGGGCGCGCGCGCGCATGGTCAAAAAGCTTGAATATTGCGTCTATTTCAGTCAGAAACTGGACGCTCGCGAGCCGAATGGCCTGGTACGCTCGCCCACTAAACGTTGTTGTGCTCGATTCGCGCTTTGACCAGTTCGACCTCTGGTTTGGTCAGATTCCAACAGGACAGGACAGTATTTTTGTAAACTGGTCACAAATGTCCTTTGATTTGCCCACGCAACCAGGCGGTTTCGAGTCATGCACGCGGGTTGAACAACTGAATATCGAGCGGCTGGGTCGACTGGTGTCTGACTTTAGCTTTTATCACTGCCGTAACTGGGGGGGTGCGCAAGCGCCCACTTACTCAGGTCAAAAGAATTGAAAAATACTCTAAAGTCGCTTTGGCCATATTTGCGGGTCGTATTGTCACTGCTGCTGTTATGGCTGGCCGCGCGCAATATCGACTGGCAGGCGCTCAGGTCGACAAAAATCGAGATTCAGCCACTGTGGTTTGTACTTGCGCTGGGCCTACTCATTTCAGCCAACCTACTGGCCGTTGTTCGCTGGGGCTGGCTGTTGCGCAGCCTGGGCTTGTATCGCCCCGTTTCTGATTACATCACCCTTTATTTTGCCGGCGGCCTGATCAATCAAGGCTTGCCCAGCACGATCGGTGGTGACAGCTACCGCGCCGTTGAAGCGAGCAGGCTCGCCAAACAAAACGAAGCGATGCCGTCTGAACCAACGCTTGCCCAAGAGCTGCATGAACCCATCGACTTGCAGCGCGCACCACCGCGCTTGCGCCTCGGTTTTTTGAGCGTTGCCCTCGATCGTGGTCTAGGCCTGGTCGGCAATAATATTCTGGGCGCGCTCGGCCTGCTTTTAAGTGGCACCATGATTGCACCTTGGGGCCCCACGCTAGGCGCATGGGTGCTGGGCGCTATGCTGGGCGGTGCTGCAGTAGGCGCTGCGCTGCTTAAACTGCAACGCACGCGCGGCCTCATTCAAGCCCTGCTCAGCAAACTCGGCATGAGCAACGCACTCAAAGGCATTGATACCGCCTTCGGCTGGCCCCAGGTCGCCATACAACTCAGTATCTCAGTTGCCACACACACGATCGCCCTGTGTGCGTTTTGGTTTTGCCTGCGCGCCTTCGGTGTCTACGCGCCCTTTGCTGCGTTGATGGTTGGTCTTCCGGCTCTGGGTTTGCTGATGATGTTACCCATTAGCATCTCAGGCTGGGGATTGCGTGAGGCGACACTCTCGGCTGCACTGACACTGTGGGGGGTCGATAGTGGCGTGACCGTCTTGGCGGCCGTTAGTTTTGGGATTGTGACTCTGGCCACGTACCTTCCGGGTGCATTTTCGCTACTGCGTCGCCGCCGCAGTGACGCCTCGAGCAAACCTGCTCATTCGAACCCCTCAAACTCTTTTACGCGTTAAGCGCCGTTCATCATGAGCCTCAGTGTCGACACCATGCGCACCATTGACCATCGGGTCGGCGTGCCCCTTTGCGCACTTGCAACACCTTTTGTGATTTTGTTTGACTGGTTTAAAACGTTGCTCGCGGGCCCCGTTGGCAAACCGCGCAAAATCTTATTTATCGAACTCTCTGAGATGGGCAGCGCCATACTGGTTGATCCAGCGATGCGCGATGCACAGGCACGTGGGGCCGAGCTCTTTTTTCTAATCTTTAAAAGTAATCAGGCCAGTTTAAGTTTGTTAAATACGGTTCCTGTTAACAATATTTTTACAATCGACGCCTCTTCACTGAAGTCCCTGGTTACAGACACCATCAAGTTTTTGTTTCAAGCGCGTGCAAAAAAAATCGATACTGTTATCGATCTTGAACTTTTTTCACGTTTTACCGCGCTGCTAACCGGGCTATGCGGTGCGCGTCGACGCGTGGGTTATCACATTTTTCATGGCGAAGGGCTGTGGCGCGGCGACATGTTGACCCACAAAGTCCACTACAACCCACATATACATATTGCCAAAAACTTTTTATCGCTCATTCATGCTGCGTTCTCAACTCAGCATGAACAGCCCTTTAGCAAAATTCATATTCCCGATTCCGCAATTCAAATCGCGCAAGCAGTGGTTCAGCCGCGCGACAAACAAGCCGTACTTGAACGGATCGAGCGTATGGCGCGCGAGGCACAACGCCCTTTTACGCTGGGCCAGCAACCCCTACTCCTGGTCAATCCGAATGCCAGCGAGCTGCTAGTGCAGCGCCGCTGGGCACCCGAAAGCTTTTCGGCCTTAATCGTTGCGCTGCAAAAAAAATGGCCTGATTGCCTCATATTAATTACAGGCTCACCGGCCGAACATGCTTATGTTGAAAATGTTCGTTCAGGTGCCAACGTTGCCAATGCAATTAATTTTGCTGGACAAGTATCTTTTGCCGAGTTGCCTGCACTCTACACGCTGGCCGATGTCATGGTGACCAACGATTCTGGTCCAGGGCACTTTTCGTCGGTGACAGGTTTACATACCGTGGTGCTATTCGGACCCGAGACGCCCGCGCTGTACGGTTCGCTCGGAAAATCGATTCCAATTACCGCGCAGCTAGCCTGCTCACCTTGTGTGAGCGCCGCAAATCACCGCAAAACGCCCTGCTCTGATAACGCGTGCATGCGCGCCATTCGCGTTGAACAGGTTCTTGAAAAAATGGCTGTCCAGTTTGCTGCGGCACGTGCGAATGTCTGAGACCTCATCGCAAAACGTTTTGACTTCGCACGAATCCCCGCGACCCTTGATTACACGAGCGACCTGGCTTT
>JBAXLV010000343.1:0-3480 GCA_037134635.1 Alcaligenaceae bacterium | reverse complement strand
CAGTTTTTGGCTGCGCTAAACGAAGAAAAGCGTCAGCTGACCGAGCTCAATAAAATTTTGAATATCAAGATGGATTAAGCCTTAAGGCTTGATTTGTGTAAGTGAACTTATTAACAAAGGATTAGTATGGATAAGGTAGTTGCCTCAGCCGCACAGGCAATCGCAGACATTCAAGCGGGCGCGAGTGTCGCGATCTCCGGGTTTGGTTTGGCACATCGTTTCCCCAACAATTTGATCTTCGCTTTGCGAGACAAAGGCACAACGGATCTGACCTTGGTCTGTAATTCACTTGGTGCTGCAGGCGAAAAAGGTCAGCTGCTGGTAGAAAACAATCAAGTCAAAAAACTTGTTGCTGCGTTTTCAATTAGAGCAGGTATGCAAACCGAGGGCGAAAAAAGAATCGCAGCCGGCACGCTGGATGTTGAACTCGTGCCACAAGGTATTTTGGTTGAACGTTGTCGTGCAGGTGGGGCGGGCATTCCCGCTTTTTATTCGCCGACTGGCGTAGATACAGAGTTGGCCGAAGGAAAAGATATACGCTATTTCAATGGCAAGCCGCACGTTCTTGAGCATGCGATTCAGGTCGACTATGCTTTTTTGAGCGCGTATCGTGCTGACCGCGCGGGTAATGTACAGTTTCGTGGCGGTAGCGCTAACTTTAATTCGGCCTTCGCAAAAGCGGCAAAAATTGCGATTGTTGAAGTGGAAGAAATTGTTGAGGTCGGTGAGTTACCACCTGAGCTCATTGATCTGCCCGGTATTTTTATTTCGCGCGTGCTCAAGATTACGGACATGATTGATGTCAAGACTTTGTCGCGCCCTGAAAAACGTGCTGCCGACAGTGCACGCGCGTATAACGGTAAGCAGGCGTTGACGCGAAATGGCATTGCTAAAAATGCCGCCAAAATTGTGAAGAGCAATACCTATGTCAATTTAGGTGTGGGGATACCCACTCAAGTTTCGAATTTCTTGCAGAACCGTGGCGTTTGGTTGCACGCTGAGAATGGCGTGCTCGGTTATGGTGGCATTGTTTCGGGTGACGCAGTCGACCCCGATGTCTTTAACGCAGGGGGTCAATTCGTTGAAGCCGTGCCGGGTACTTCATTCTTTGAAAGCGTGATGTCTTTTGAAATGGCGCGCGGCGGTCATATTGATACCGTCATCCTTGGCGCCTATGAGGTCGATCAAGACGGCAACGTTGCCAACTGGAGCATCACTGATGCTCGTCGTGGCGGCATCGGTGGCGCCATGGATTTGATCTCTGGCGAAGTCGAGCTCATCATCGTCATGGAACATGCTGACAGCAAGGGCAGAACCAAATTGCCTCGCCGTTGCAAATACCCGCTAACCGGGCGCAAGTGCGTTGATTGGCTAGTGACTGACCTGGCGGTCTTGCACTGGGTCGACGGTCAGTGTGTGCTTGAGGCAATTGCCCCTGGCTTTACGCCTGAAGAAGTCAAAGCGATGGGCGAGATTGACTTTGTAGTGTCGCCAAATCTTCAGGTGATGGAGCCTAGCTAATTTGTTTGGCTGAGCGTTTGAATATCTCTGAGTCAACTTATATAAAAACTTAAACGTTGACTCAGAGCGAATTGCATGGCTTGTTAAAGTACGACTTGAGATCCCAGTTCAACTACGCGATTGGATGGAATCCTGAAAAAAGCGGTGGCGCTTCCTGAGTTTTTAAACATGGCGATAAAAATGAGTGTTCGCCAATAGTTCATGCTTGAGGTCATCTTCGGTATCAGGGTTTCACGACCTAAAAAGAAGGTCGTGTCCATCATGTTGATGTCGAGATTAGCGCTGACACACAAAGCGAGTGTGGCAGGTATATCTGTTTCATCCTTATAGCCGTAGTGTACGATCACCTGCGAGAAGTTGCCCGTTAGGTGCTTGACCGAAAGGCGGTGTGTTTGGGGCACATAGGGCTCATCGAGTACTTTGACGCTTAATACAATCACGCGCTCGTGTAAGCGCTTAAAGTGCTTTAAGCTGTGCAGCATGGCGTGCGGTACGACCTCGGTGTCTAGGGTCATGAACACTGCGGTGCCGGGTACGCGTTCAACGCCTCCGTCTACTAACTGACTGATGAACGGGGTTAACTGCATGCCGTCTGCCGACATTTGTTCACTGAGGCGCTCGCGCCCTCGTTTCCAAGTGGTAAGCAAGACGAAAACGATCAAGCCGAACGCCAAGGGAAACCAACCCCCATCCGCGATTTTGACGGAGTTAGCTAAAAAGAATCCGAGATCAATGCAAATAAAAGGCAAGGCGCCAAGCATCGCGCGCAGTGGGCTCCAGTTCCAGAGGCGAACCGCAACAGCGATCGCCAAAATATTTGTGATTAGCATTGTGCCCGTGACCGCGATACCGTAGGCCGCGGCAAGATTGCTTGAGGTGCGAAATTCAAGCACCAGCAATACGATCGAAATCAGTAGCATCCAGTTAATGGCCGGTATGTAGATTTGGCCGATCTCTTGCTCAGAAGTATGTTGAACAGCTAAGCGCGGGGTATAGCCCAACTGCATCGCTTGTTGGGTGACAGAATAGACGCCTGAAATTAAGGCCTGTGAGGCGATCACGGTTGCAACGGTAGCCAAAATGACCAAAGGGTAAAGCGCCCATTCGGGTGCCATCAAATAAAACGGATTCTTAACTGCAGTTGGATCCGTTAGCAAAAGCGCACCCTGACCAAAGTAATTGATCACGAGCGCCGGCAAGACATAGCCTAGCCAGGCGTATTGAATGGGCTTGGCGCCAAAATGCCCCATGTCGGCGTACAAGGCTTCGGCGCCGGTCACGCACAACACAACGGCGCCTAAGGCAAGAAACCCCAACATTGAATTAGTCGTTAGAAACTTAAAGGCATATAGCGGATTGACCGCAGCCATCACAGAGGGATTTTGAATAATCGCTGAAACACCCAGAATGGTGAGTACAGCAAACCAGATCACCATGATTGGCCCGAACAACGCGCCGATACTTGCAGTGCCTTTGCGCTGAAACATGAACAAACCGACTAAAACAATTAAGGCGAACGGTAAGACATACGGTTGGAAGGCTGGCGTGATGATCTCTAGCCCCTCTACTGCAGACAGCACCGAAATTGCGGGTGTAATCACGCCATCCCCGTAAAACAGCGCTGCGCCGATCAAGCCGAGCGTAAGAATCAACTTCTGTTGCCAAGAGCCGGGCACCCCTTTTTGCATTGCTAAGGTCATCAACGCGATGATGCCGCCTTCGCCCTTGTTGTTGGCCCGCATGATGAACGAGACATACTTAAGTGTGACGATAATGATCAAGGACCAGAAAAAAAGCGACAGAATCCCAAGAACATTATCCGGTGTAATAGGCACGGGGTGATGTGAGCCGCCAAACACCTCTTTAAGGGCGTACAGGGGGCTCGTGCCAATGTCGCCGTAAACGATTCCCAGCGCGGCGAGGGTGAGCGTCGCGAAGCGCTTGTGAGTGTGTTTGCCG
>JBAXLV010000342.1:0-3486 GCA_037134635.1 Alcaligenaceae bacterium | reverse complement strand
GCCGATCAATGCCAACAATTCGCCCGCCCGAAGGTCAAACGAAATACCATCCACTGCCTTGACCCCGCCAAAAGACTTGCCAAGATCATTCACAACGAGCAAGCTCATGCGGGCTCCTTGGCGCTCACGCGCTGACTCAGGCGCCGAGCAAAGCCAGCCAGACCTTCTGGAAACAACAACACGAGCAATAAAATAACGCCCCCTAGCATTGCACGCCAATATTCGGTATTGCGCGCGACGACATCGTGAAGCCAGGTAAAACTCACCGCCCCCACAATTGGGCCCGCCAAGGTTTGAATACCGCCTAGCAGCACCATCACCAACCCATCAACCGAACGACTGACATGTAGCGTCTCAGGCGAAATACTCCCTTTCGAAAAAGCGTATAGCGCGCCCGCCAAACCGGCAAAGACGCCAGCGACCACGAAGGCAACCCACTGTACACGCTTGACATCGATCCCGATCGCATCTGCACGCATCGGCGAATCACGCCCAGCACGCATCGCATAACCAAGCGGTGCGTACAACATGCGACGAAGTACCCAGACACTGAGCACCACGCAAGTCAGCGTTAGAAAATAGTAGTGCGTTTTATTCGATAACCACGCGGCAGGCCAAACACCCGTTAACCCATTGCTGCCTCCGGTGAGCGTATCCCATTGAAAAACAACGGCCCAGGTGATTTGTGCAAACGCCAACGTCAGCATGGCTAAATAAACGCCCGATAACCGCACACTAAACCAACCAAACAAGAGTGCCCCCAGACCCGCCACGACGGGCGCCAACACCAAGGCAAACTCCATGGGCAAGCCGAGCCCTTTAAAGAGCAGTGCTGCACCATAGGCACCCAAACCAAAATAGGCGGCATGGCCAAATGAATGCATGCCACCTGGCCCCATCATGAAATGCAAGCTCGTTGTAAAGAGAACGGCAATCAGCAGATCGATACTTAACACAACGAGATAAGGCGACGAGGTTAAGAACCACGGCAATAACACCAAGAAAACGACAAAAGCAATTTGCAAGCCCCGGGCAAATTGCGTAGGCGCGCGCAACGGCGACTCAGCATGCGAAGCGTGACGCGACAACGGTTGTGCTCGACCCATCAACCCCCAAGGCCGAAGCACCAAGACGATCGCCATCACCAAGAACTCAACGACTAACGTAAGTTTTGAAAACGAAATTGCGACACCAAAAATATTGATCACGCCCAACCAAATACAAATGGCTTTTAATTCAGCGATCAAGAGTGCAGCGACAAACGCACCGGGAATAGAACCCATGCCCCCGACAACGACAACCACAAAAGCCGCACCAATCGTGTTGAGATCCATCTCGAGGCTTGCGGGTTCACGGGGCAATTGCAACGCGCCCCCTAAGCCAGCCAACAGCGCGCCCAAGGCAAAGACGCTTGTAAACAGCCATGCCTGATTGACGCCTAACGCCGCCACCATTTCTCGGTCTTGTGTTGCCGCGCGGATAAACGTACCCCACCGCGTACGCGTTAACAACAGCCAAAGTAACCACAGCAGCAGCGGCCCCACCACAATTAAAAATAAATCGTATGCGGGAAAGCTACGGCCCAGAATTTGCACGGCCGTTTTTAAACCAGGGGCACGTGGGCCGAGCAATTCTTCAGGGCCCCAAAGCCACAACACCGCATCCTTCATCACCAACACTAGCGCAAAGGTCGCCAGCAATTGAAAGAGCTCCGGTGCCCGATAAATTCGACGCATCAAGGTTATTTCAACAATGGCGCCCAATACACCCACCAAAAGTGCTGCACTCAACAAAGCAGGCCAAAACCCGATCGTATGGGCGAAGCGCGTCACCAAGGTGTAGGCAAGATAGATACCCACCATAAAAAAAGAACCGTGAGCAAAGTTCACGATCCTAGTCACACCAAAAATCAGCGATAGCCCGGCTGAGACCAAAAAGAGCGACGACGCCCCAGCCAGACCATTGAGCAACTGAACAATAAAACCAGACAAGTCCATCAATCGCTCAATCCGTTTTAGTCATTACCCATTATTCGGCTGGGCGTAGTTTTTTAACCTCATCGGCTGAAGGCAAAAACTTAGCCCCATCCAAGAAGCGAAAATCAACCATCACACCCTTGCCACCATCATTTTTTGTTCGGCCTACAAAACTACCCATCGTAGACTGATGATCCTCTGGACGATAAGTAATTGGGCCAAACGGAGTCATCAAGCTCAAGCCGCTGAAGGCCGTCACGAGCTTTTCTGTTTCTGTGCTTTGCGCTTTTTTAATCCCGGCCGCCAAAGACATAATCGAGCTGTAGCCCACGACAGATCCCAACCGTGGATAATCTTTGAACTTATCCTGATAGGCTTTCAAGAATGCCGCGTGCTCAGGCGTTTTGATGCCATACCAAGGGTAACCTGTGACCAGCCAACCATTCGGAGTTTCGTCCTTGAGTGGATCAAGATACTCTGGCTCACCGGTTAGCAGGCTGACAACTTCACGGTCTTTAAACAAACCGCGCGTATTGCCTTCGCGTACAAATTTGGATAGATCAGCGCCAAAGAGCACATTAAAAATCGCATCTGGTTTCGCGTCAGCCAGCGCTTGTGTCACACTGCCCGCATCCAGCTTGCCTAGAGGGGGAGCCTGCTCGGCCACAAACTCGACATCAGGTTGTGCCGCCTTCATCAATTCCTTAAAACTGGCGACAGCCGATTGACCATATTCGTAGTTGGGGTACACGATGGCCCAACGCTTTTTCTTCATCGCAACAGCGTCAGGCACCAACATCGCAACCTGCATATAGGTTGAGGTGCGCAAACGGAAGGTATAGCGATTGCCGTTTTGCCAGACAATTTTGTCGGTCAGCGGCTCGCTCGCCAGAAAGAACACTTTCTTCTGCTTCGAAAAATCAGTCAATGCCAAACCGATATGCGATAGAAACGAACCCGTTAATACATCGACTCGATCGCGTGAAACCAACTCTTCGGCCACACGCACGGCATCACCCGGATTGGCATTGTCATCACGCGTAATCAGCTCAACTTTTTTACCATTGAGGCCACCACTCGCGTTGATTTCATCAATCGCGAGTTCCATGCCTTTTTTGTAGGGCTCAAGAAAAGCAGGCTGTGCTTTGTAACTGTTGATTTCGCCGATTTTAATGACCCCTTGGGCCATCAAGCTCGACGACACGGTTAACAGCGCAGCTGCCGTGAGACTTAATTTTGAAAGGATACTGAGTCGGTGTTGTTTCATCGTGCTCTCCTGTTTAAAGGGCTCGGCCCTGGCCATCAAATGTTTAACGTAAACCATCTTTACCAATCATTTCGTGATGCTGCAAACCCCCTACCCTGGGTCTTGGACGCCCACTGTCGGTCACTGCGACACAGACCACAATTTCATTGGCACGGGGAGCATCGGTGACCCGCGCTTCAATGGCATCGAAATGACAGCGCACGTAGGCCGCATCCTTGTGACCGAGCGGCACATCGATTGTCG
>JBAXLV010000341.1:0-3507 GCA_037134635.1 Alcaligenaceae bacterium | reverse complement strand
TCCGACCCGGCATCGCGACGCTCTTGTTGAGCAGGCTAAGGGCTGCTTGACGCTTACCCGCCACCCTGACGGATGCTTGTTGATGTATCCGCGCCCCGAGTGGGAAACCAAGCGCGAGCAGATCGCCGCTTTTCCAATGTCAGCGCGTTCGCTACAACGGTTGCTGCTTGGTAACGCACAGGATGTAGAGATTGATGGTTCGGGGCGGATTCTGATTGCCCCCGAATTGCGCACTGCTGCAGGTTTTACGCGCGACGTGATGTTGCTGGGGATGGGTGCGCACTTTGAGTTGTGGGATGCAGCAGCACTGACGCGTCGAGAGGCTGCTGATCTGACGCAAGCCATGGGTGATGTTTTAAATCAGTTTTCGTTTTAAGCCGTGACCGAGTTTGTCCATCGGCCCGTGCTGCTCGAGCCGACCATCGAGTCTTTGGTGATGGCTGATTATGGTAAGAGGCCGGTGTTTTCTGATGATCTAGCGGCTGAGCAAGCCGCGCGATTGTCGGGGGTGTATGTAGACGGCACGTTTGGTCGAGGTGGTCATACAAAGGCGCTTCTGGCTCGGCTCAGTGCTGATGCACGGCTCGTTGTCTTTGATAAAGACCCTCAAGCAATTGAGGTGGCACTTGAATTGGCGCGGATAGACCGCCGTGTGTTGGTGGTGCATGAAGCGTTTGGTGATATGCGAGAGGCCTTGCTGGCCTTAGGCATTGAAGCCATAGATGGCGTGATGTTAGATCTGGGGGTTTCGTCACCGCAGATTGATGATGCAGGGCGTGGGTTTTCATTTATGCGGGATGGCCCGCTTGACATGAGAATGGACACTACGCGAGGTGAGACAGCTGCGCAGTGGTTGGCGCAGGCCAGTATTGAAGAGATGCGGGAGGTCATAGTCAGGTATGGCGAAGAACGGTTTGCTTTTCAGATTGCAAAGGCGATTGATGCTCGCCGCGCAGAACGCCCGATCAACACCACGCTCGAGCTCGCCGAGCTCGTGTCAGGTGTCGTCCGTACGCGCGAAAAGGGTCAACACCCGGCTACACGCACCTTTCAGGCTTTACGGATTTACCTCAATCGTGAATTGGAAGAACTCGAGAGCGCCCTCCAGGCAGCTCTGACCTTATTAAAAACAGGCGGACGTATGGCCGTGATTAGCTTCCACTCGTTGGAAGATCGCGTTGTCAAGCAGTTCATTACCGCAGCTTCTAAACCTGAAGCCGCGTACGCCCGACTCCCTCTGCGAGAAAGTGAAATGCCTCAGCCTGTGCTGTTGGCGCTCGCACGTGTGTTGCCCACATACTCTGAGAGTACCGATAACACGCGTTCGCGTTCGGCGGTATTGCGGGTCGCCGAACGCACAGCCACTCCCCTTGGAGAACAAGGCGCTGCGGCTTATTCGCCTGTTCCGTTACGTACCGCGCGTCGTAGTAAAAAAGGGGCGCACTGATGGGGCGGCTTTGCATCCTTGTTGCGGCCGTCTTGATGCTGTCGGCAATCTCGCTCGTGACTGCACGCTATCAGGCGCGGCAGCTATATGTTGAGCTTGATCGCTCAAAAACGCAGGCACTCACGCTCGAGATTGAGTGGCGGCAATTGCAACTTGATCGCGCAGAACAAGCGCGCAACGCTAGCATTGACAAGCTCGCGCGCGAACAGCTCAAGATGACTTCGATTGTTCCGGAACGGACGATTTATATTAATCAGCCTGCCTCAAGTACAACGGCGCGAGGGGCAAGATGAAGAGGCTGCCATTTTTTGACAATCCCGTCTTGCAAGTAAATTACCCGCTATGGCGCGGTCGGCTCGTATTGATTTTATTAGGACTGGCATTCTCGGCGTTAGCGGTTCGCGCGCTGTATCTTCAGGGTATTACGACTCAATTTTTACAGCAGCGTGGCGAGCGTATTTATGAAAGTACGCTGACGCTATATGCCAGTCGCGGGAAAATCTTAGATCGTAATGGCGTGGTGCTAGCTGCGAGCGTGCCAGCGCGATCGATTGCGATTCGTCCTAAAGAAACGAAAGAAACTTCAGCTAAAAAATTACAGCAACTCGCAGAGCTGCTCGAACTGTCGAGCGAAGAGTTGCGTAAAAAAATGGCTGAAGAAAAGCCATTTGTCTATTTAAAAAGGCAAGTGCCGCTCGACGTTGCACAAAAAGTAACCGACTTGCGCATTCCTGGGCTCATTCAACAACCCGATAATCGTCGTTTGTATCCTGAAAGCGAAGTGATGGCCAACGTGGTTGGCTTTAATAATTTAGAAGACCAAGGGCAAGAGGGCGTTGAACTCGCGTTTAATGAAACGCTGTCAGGGCATTCAGGCAGCCGTCGTGTGGTGCGAGACCGGCTCGGTCGTCATATCGATGGCGTGGGAGCGGTTGATTTTCCGGTAGACGGCCGAGATATCAAGCTGTCACTCGATACGCGCATTCAGTATCAGGTGTATCGCGCTTTACAAGAAGCCATGGTGACCAATAAGGCCAAGGGTGCCGCAGCCGTGGTGATTGATGTCAAAACGGGAGAAATGCTCGCGTTGGGAAATATGCCCACCTACGATCCGAATCGCCGTGACTCGTTTCGCGGTGGTAACTTACGCAATCAGGCGCTGACTGATACGTTTGAACCTGGGTCGATCATGAAACCCTTTACGGTGGGTCTGGCGCTTGATTTAAAACGGATCACGCCCACCACGCTGTTCAATACGGGTAACGGAAAATTTGCCTACCAGGGCGCAACGATTAGCGACGTAAGCGCCAACGGCACGCTCGATCCGGCCGGGGTATTGCTCAAGTCTAGCAATATCGGGATGACCTTGATCTCAGAAAGACTTCAGGCGCAAGAAATGTGGGGCCGGTTTAATGAGCTTGGTTTGGGGCAGGTTCCTCAGACCGGCTTTCCGGGGGCTGCAGCGGGTCGGCTGAGGCCCTATGAACGGTGGCGCTTAATTGAAAAAGCAACAATGGCATACGGATACGGGTTATCCGTTTCGTTGTTACAAATGGCCCGCGCTTACACGGTGTTCGCACGCGATGGTGACATGATTGGCTTATCTTTGGTTAAGCGCGAAGACCAGCCCACCACGACACAAGTGTATCCGCCTGAAGTTGCTCAGAAGATTCGGCTATGGCTTGAGGCCGCCGCCGGACCAGAAGGGGCTAAAGCAGCGCAGGTGCAGGGTTATCGGGTTGCAGGCAAAAGCGGCACTGCGCGAAAAATCGTGGATGGCAAATATAGTACGAGCCGCTATCGCGGATCGTTCGTAGGTTTTGCTCCAGTCTCTGATCCGCGAATCGTAGTCGCTGTCACCATTGATGAACCTCAGGCCGGCGTCTATTACGGCGGTAAAGTTGCTGCGCCGGTGTTTGCCTCGATTGTTGGCGGTACGCTGCGCATCATGAATGTGCAGCCAGATGCAGCCTTTGAGTCGGCGGTGGTCGCCGCAAACGGAGGCGTTCGATGACGCGCTCTGTTTTGCTCGATGCACAGATTTCGATGGATAACGCGAT
>JBAXLV010000340.1:0-3513 GCA_037134635.1 Alcaligenaceae bacterium | reverse complement strand
TGCTCGCCCTGACTGCTCTGAGCACCTACAGCACACAGGCGCAGGTGATCGACGGCTATCCGAACCAGCCCATTAAGCTCGTCGTACCGTTTCCACCTGGCGGAGCCTCTGACATCATTGCGCGTATCGTTGGGCAACGCTTAGCCGAACACATGAAAGCCACGATCGTCATTGAAAACAAAGCCGGCGCCAATGGCAACATCGCCGCTGAGTATGTGGTGCGCTCAAAGCCCGATGGCTACACCTTGATCTATAACAGCTCATCGGTGGCGTTAAGCCCTGCCCTGTATAAAAATCTAAGCTTTGATATCGAAAAAGATTTGGCGCCGGTGATTCTAACAACCGTTGTCCCCATGTTATTAAACGTCAATAATTCACTACCTGTCACAAACCTCAAAGAGTTTGCGGCGCTACTGAAGGCCAAGCCAGATTCGTTATCGTATGGCTCAGCAGGCGTGGGTAACATCACCCATCTCGCGCCATTTTTGATGTTGCAAGAATTAGGCCTCGTCGCTAATCATGTTCCTTACAAAGGAAGCGGCCCTGCCACAATCGGGTTAGTGGGTGGTGAAATTCAGTTTGATATGCAACCGATCTCAGTGGGCTTAGCCTATGCAAAAGAGGGGCGCGTACGACCGATTGCGGTGTCAACCCTGGTGCGCTCGCCTGCACTTCCCAACGTGCCAACGCTTGATGAAAGTGGCTTAAAGGGCTTTGAGCTTGGCGCGTGGCAAGCCATCATGGTGCCAGCCAAAACTCCGCCTGCGATCATCAAACGCTTAAACACAGAAATCATGGCGGTGCTCATGAATCCCGTCACCAAAGAAAAACTGCTGTCACAAGGCGCACAGGTCTTGGGCTCGACACCCGAAGAATATGGCGCCTATCTGACCAGTGAAATCAAACGCTGGGATGCGGTCGTCAAGAGCAGCAAAACCGAACCTCAATGATGAAGTGCAAAATATTGTGTATCGTGGCGGTCTATGATTCACATTATCGAACTTCGCTTACCGCTTGACCATGCCCCCGAAGCGCTTTCGACGGCAATCGTCAAGCGCTTAGGGATCTCGGATCAAGAGCTCTTAAAGACTGAAGTTTTCAAACGTAGTTACGACGCGCGCAAGAACAGCGCCTTGTCGTTTACCTACATAGTCGACGTTGAGGTTAAAAACGAAGCCGCAGTCCTTAAGCGCTTTGCCGATGATCCTCAGGTGCGCGCAACACCGAACACCAATTATCACTTTGTGACGCGCGTCACAGCTTCAACGCCTCAACCAACGCACAGGCCCGTGGTGATCGGTTTTGGTCCGTGTGGGATTTTCGCAGCTTTACTCTTGGCACAAATGGGGCTCAAGCCTCTGATCCTTGAGCGCGGAAAAGCGGTGCGTGAGCGCACACAAGACACCTGGAAGCTTTGGCGAAAAAACGTCTTGAACCCTGAGTCGAATGTGCAATTTGGTGAAGGCGGAGCTGGCACCTTCTCTGATGGCAAACTCTATAGTCAAATCAAAGATCCCAAGTTTTATGGCCGTAAGGTCATTCAAGAATTTATCCAGGCGGGTGCCCCTGAAGAGATTCTGTATGTGGCCAAGCCGCACATCGGCACCTTCAGACTAGTCGGCATCGTCGAAACCATGCGAGAAAAAATCATCGCGCTTGGCGGCGAAATTCGGTTTTCGCAAAAGGTCACTGGCTTTGATATCGAGGCGAAACAAATTCGGGGCGTGTTACTTGAAAACGGTGAGCATATTGCCGCAGATCATGTCATCCTGGCGCTTGGACATAGCGCGCGCGATACCTTTGAGGCCTTGCACGAGGCTGGCGTATACCTTGAAGCCAAACCGTTTTCGGTCGGGTTTCGAATCGAGCACCCTCAATCGATGATCGATCGTGCGCGGCTTGGGCCACACGCGGGCAACCCTTTAATTGGTGCGGCCGACTATAAGCTCGTGCATCACGCTAATAACGGTCGCAGCGTATATAGCTTTTGTATGTGTCCCGGCGGCACTGTGGTCGCGGCCACGTCAGAGCTTAACCGTGTCGTGACCAATGGCATGAGTCAATATTCGCGTAACGAACGTAACGCCAATGCCGGCATTGTGGTCGGAATCACGCCTGACGATTATCCGGGCGGTCCCTTAGCCGGCATCGCTTTTCAACGCGCGATTGAGTCCAAAGCATTTGAACTTGGGGGCGGCACCTATGAGGCCCCAGGGCAATTAGTGGGCGACTTCTTAATGGGGCGCGCCTCGACAGCGTTCGGTAGCGTCACGCCCTCGTATAAGCCTGGCGTACACCTCACAGACTTGGCAAGTAGCTTACCGAGCTATGCGATCGAAGCCATTCGCGAAGCACTGCCTGCCTTTGAGAAAAAAATTAAAGGCTTCTCAATGCATGATGCCGTGTTGACCGGCGTTGAAACGCGAACATCATCACCACTGCGCATCACACGCGGTGCAGATTATCAAAGTCTCAATACCAAAGGCCTTTACCCAGCAGGCGAAGGCGCCGGCTACGCCGGTGGCATTTTGTCAGCGGGCGTAGATGGTATTAAAGTCGCCGAGGCGGTGGCGCTGAGTTTATTACGCGACTGATTCGTGCGACACCCATCAACTACCATCACTCTACGCAGGCATCGCACGCGATAGCACCCGTCCTGGTCGCGCGCTTGTCGCTTTGCCCTGAGCCCACACCACTTCGCCATTCACAATCACCGTATGAATCCCTTTGGCTAACGCGATTGGATTCTCATAGGTGGCGACTTCGTCGATCGTGGCTTCGTCAAACAAGGTCAAGTCAGCAAACGCGCCCTCTTTGATGACACCACGATCGGTCAAACCAAAGTTCATTGCGGTCAGGCCCGTCATTTTGTGCACTGCTGTTTCAAGCGAAAAAAGTTTGAGCGAACGCCGATAATGACCCAGCACGCGCGGGAAGGTTGACCACAATCTTGGATGCGGAGATGCATCGTGCGGCAACCCATCCGAACCAATCATGGTTGGACCAAATTGCAAAATCTTTTGCACATCGCCTTCGTCCATTCTGAAATAAATCGCGCCAGCGGGCAGTAGCTTGGCCACCGCTTCTTTTTCTGAAAGACCCATTTGCTTGGCGATCTTGTCGAGGTCTTGCCCAGCATACTGAGGAAACGGCTTAGACCAGGTGACGATGACGCGCGAAGAGGTCTCGGCACGGCTATAGGACAACACCGTTGAGCCCGCCGTATAAGGATAACAATCCAAACAAATCGGCTGCTTCGCCATATTTTTTTGGATGAAGGCGAGCGTCTCGTCTGAGCGTCCGTAGTTTTTTGCACCGATCACCTTGTGGTGAGAAATCACAACGGGGACATCGCTCTCACGACCAATTCGGAAGGTTTCCTCAAGCGAGTCGATCACGCCATCGGCTTCATCACGCATGTGCGTGCAATACAGACCGTTATATTTTTTAAGTGGACGACAAATCTCAATGACTTCTTCTGTGGGTGCTGCAACGGCAGGCTCATAAAACAAA
>JBAXLV010000339.1:0-3516 GCA_037134635.1 Alcaligenaceae bacterium | reverse complement strand
CATCATATAAATCAAAGTCTCCGGCGTTACGGCGTTTCGTCAGTACCGCGGGATCCATAATTTCGAGCTTGGCTTTAATCCCGATCTTTGCCAGCATTGGTATGATAAGTTGAGCATTTCGGCTACCGCTTCCACCATTAGACGTAAAGGCTTCGGTCGCGATAAAAACCGGATTGATTTCTCCTTGAATCGCAGCTTTCGCGCGATACTCTTGCGCACGCTTCAAATCGAAAAACTGCCCGCGACCAGACTTAGCGATATCAGGATCATAAAACGCAGTCATCGGTGGTGATATCAATGTGTAAGCGGCTTTGGCATCACCAAAATAACCTTGCTTCACCAAGATATCGCGATCGATTGCATAGGCAACGGCCAAGCGCAAGTTCACATCATTGAAGGGGGCACGCTTATTATTCATGCCCAAGAACGAATAGTTGCCCTCAATCTCGCCATACACATTGAGATTCTTATTCGAACGCAACTGATTCATAAACTGGAACGGACAGGCGTCTAAACCGTCAATTTGTCCAGACATCAAGGCCGCCACGGCTGAGGTCGGCTCTTTAATCAACATGATTTGAATCTTATCCAAATAGGGCAAGCCAGCTTCAAAGTAATCTGGGTTACGCACGAGTTCAATCATCTCGTTTTCGCGCCATTGCACAAATTTGAAGGGGCCCGTGCCAACGGGATTACGACCAAAATCTTTACCGTATTTTTCAACTGCAGAACGCGAGACAATCGTGCCAGCCCGACCTGTCGCGCCATTCATTGCGACCGGAAAGAAAGCAAAGGGTTTGACGTAACGAACCCGCACCGTCAGTGGATCCAATACGTCAACGCCGTCCATGTCCGCTACCATCCAGGCGTGCGGTGACGCCACAGCAGGATTTTTGACTCGCTCAAGACTCCATTTAACCGCTTCAGCGTCACACGCATCGCCATTGTGAAACTTTACGCCAGGCCGTATTTTGAAAATGTGGGTCTTTTCATCTGTCATCTCCCACTTTTCTGCAAGATCGGGCACAAAGGTGACGGCTTTGCCGTCGTACACCACCTTGAGCAGGCCATTATAAATATTGTTGTGGATTTTGATCGCGGCAAGCGAGCCGGTGAAGTGTGGGTCAAGCGTATCGGGCGGCACAATCTGCCCCCACTTGATTGAGCCACCACGCTTGGGTTCGTCAGCAGCATGCGCTTCTCGCGTCACACTCGCACCAAACAATGAAGAGGTGCCGGCTAACGCGGCTCCCGCGCCAAGTGTCTTCAAAAACCGACGGCGTTTGAAATCAGCGGCTAGCTGCTGTGCAAGCGAATACTTAAAATCATTGCTCATGTTAATGCGCCTCGTTAAGTGATCGGTACCGAAGCACTAAAAGCAATTCTTGTGCCAGCATTATGATTTTGAATGCTGTGGCGGCGGATCTCCGTTCAGATCACCTTGCGGGCGGAGCGCTTGATCTTAAATAGTGCAACGCAACAGCAGGATGCCTCTTACTGGTGCCTGACTAAAAAATTCGGCTAAGGAACATTTTTTGCGATCGAATAGACCGCGGCAACAAGTGCCGATGCGCCGCCGAGCAGTTTCCACGTCATACCGTGAAGCTCTTTGTGCAGCTCTTTGTACAAATCTGCCTTCAGTGCCTGTAAATCCTCTTTCGTAGCAAAGGTATCTAAACGGGTCTCAATACGCGCTAAACGATCGCGGGTCTCGACCGCGAACTGTTCAAGTTTTATAACTCGGGTTTCCATGGATAACATCCTTCAACTTAAACGACCTTAAAAAAGTATGATCATCGCCAGAGCGAAGGTCAAGTAAGTCTTTGTAACTCTTAGCTATTGAATCTATACTTAGTAAACAGCCAAAGAGAAAAAGCATATGTGATGGGAGGCAACGTCGCCATGGGTTTTAAAACTGCGAGCGGCGTGATGCCCAGCATCTTAAATGGGAAGGTCAGAGCGATTGCTGTCGCGGGCCGTCAGCGATTAGCGCAGTTGCCTGAACTGCCCACGATGATCGAGTTGGGTATGCTTGATTTCGAAGTGGACTCATGGAATGGCCTATTCGCGCCTGCTGGAACCCCACCAGAGATCATTGCACGCTTGGCCCGAGCCACCATCACCATTCTTAAATCGGACGAGATTGCACAAAAATTTGCAACAATCTCAGCGACTCCGGTGGGAAGCACGCCCGAGCAATTCAAACAGTACGTGCATGAAGAAGTGATCAAATGGGGACAAGTTGCCAAGCAAGCTGGTGTCAGTATTGATCAGTAATGCCTCAGCCGTTTAAATGACAGGCAGACCAGTGGCCGGTTACCAACTCGCGTAACGGCGGCGCCTGCTCTGAACATACGGGCTTAGCATGCGGGCAGCGCGGATGAAAATGACAGCCGGTTGGCGGCGACAACGGAGAAGGGATCTCACCTTTGATCGGGGTGTAATCAATATTACGACGGTCAAGCCTAGGAACCTCCGCCAACAAGGCCTGCGTATACGGGTGATTCGGATGCTCATGAAGCTCGGTGGTTTGACCGATTTCGACCACGCGCCCTAGGTACATCACGACTACGCGATCAGCGATGTGGCGTACCACCCCTAAGTCGTGGCTAATGAACAAATAGGTTAAAGCCAGGCGTTCGCGCAGATCCATAAATAGATTCAGCACCTGCGCTTGAATCGACACATCGAGCGCGGCCACGGCTTCGTCGCAGACTAATAAAGTGGGTTCAACAGCCAACGCGCGCGCAATACCAATACGCGCCCGCTGGCCACCCGAAAACTGATGTGGAAAGCGCCTGACGTAAGAGGCATCGAGACCAACTTGTTCAAGCAAATGCGCGGCCCGCTCTTTTGCCTGACTGGCAGGGATTAGACCGTGCGCAATCGGGGCCTCGACAATCGCCTCGCCCACGCGCTTACGCGGGTTCAGCGAAGCAAAAGGATCCTGAAAGATCATCTGAATCTTGGGGCGGATGCCCGGCGCGTGCTGCAAGGCCTTACCTTCAAATAACACCTCGCCCTCGGTGGCCGAATACAGCCCCGCAATCACACGCCCGAGCGTCGACTTTCCGCAACCCGATTCACCCACCAAACCAATCACTTCGCCCGCAGCGATTGAAAAAGATACTTGGTCGACTGCATGCACAGTTTGCGCAGGTGCAGCCAACCCGAACTTGGCAGCAAACCGCTCGATTAAATCTTGTGAGCTGGTGAAACGCTTACTTACTTTACGCAAGTCAAGCAGTGGTGTTGTATGGCTCATACATCAGCCTCGCTGAGAACTGCGAGCGGTCGCACACAGCGCACGATCCGTTCGTCTGCAAACGCGCGCACCGGAGGGTCGACCGTGCAATCCTCGCCTGCGAAGCTACAGCGATTGCGAAACGCACAGCCTTTAGGGCGATTGACGAGCGAAGGCGTCATGCCCGGAATTTGATGCAAGCGTTGCCCACGCGCATCACAGGAACATACTGAATCGATAAGTATATCCTCAGCTTTAATGTTTCTTAAAGT
>JBAXLV010000338.1:0-3532 GCA_037134635.1 Alcaligenaceae bacterium | reverse complement strand
ATAGATATCAGCGTCAGCCAGCGGATCTTCATACCAATAAAAGCCGAGCGCTTCAATCGCTTGGCCCACCCGTAACGCGGCGGGGTAGTCGTAACTCCATACCGAATCCAGCATCAAGGTGTAGTCGTCTCCTACTGCTTTACGCACAGCTTCGCATACCTTGATGTCATCGCGCCAAACTTGTGGCGGATGAATTTTATAAGCAGCCATGTTCAGCGCTTTGTAATGCTGCGCTTCGTCTGCATACGCCTCGGGTGCTGCAAGCACGGCTGAGCTGATATAAGCCGGGATCCGATCGCGGTATGAACCAAGCAATTGATGAATTGGTAAGCCCGCGATTTTTCCAGCGATATCCCATAGCGCGACATCCATCGCTCCAATGGCGCGCGCGGTGGTGGTACGCACGCGCTTCCACATCGCCTTATACAGACGTTCACGATCAAGCGGATTTTGATTTAACAGAATTGGCTTGAGATATTTAATCAGGCTCGCGCCATCCAGGTCGGCCGGATAAAATGCAGAACCTAAAAAGGCGTGACCCGTCACCCCTTGATCGGTTGTGATCGCGAGCAGACCAAGTTTGCTGCCACCCGAGAAACGACCTGTGTGCGCGCCGTAACTGGTTGCAGGGATGTCATCCCAACTAAATAGGGTAAGCGCGACGTCTTGAATTTTCATGCGAGTACTCATTCAATTTTGATGTTAGCGTCTTCAACGACTTTGCCCCATTTGGCGACTTCGCTCTTGAGCAATTTACTGAACTCTTCAGGCGTGCTGGCAACAACTTCAACACCTGAGTCATTAAAGCGTTTAGTGATATCAGGCTCGCGAAAGATCGCAGCTAATTGGCGATTCACTTGATCGACGATAGCTTTAGGCGTCGCGGCGGGAACCTGCATACCAAACCAAACGTTGACTTCAAAGCCAGGTGCGCCTGAGTCAGAAACCGTCGGAATGCCGGGCAAGAGCGCAGAAGGTTTTAGGCCCGTGACTGCGATTGCTGAGACCGTACCCGCTTTGATTTGTGCCAGAATATTTGGGATGTTGTCGAACAGTACGTCAATCTCTCCGGCCATCAATGCGGCCACTGCAGGCGCGCTCCCTTTATATGGTACGTGCGTAAGTTTGATGCCGGTCATGCTCATTAAAAGTTCCATCGACAGATGGTTTGATGAACCTGAGCCGGTCGAGCCGTAATTGAGTTTGTATGGATTCTTTTTGGCATACTCGATGAGTTCATTGACATTTTTAATGCCAAGATCTTTGCGTGTAGCTAAAACGTTGTGCGCACTACCTGCCAAAATTAAAGCTTGAAAGTCATTAAGCGCATCGTAGGGAAGCTTTTTTCCGTACAGTGCGGGCAAAGCTGAAAAAGGCAATGGAGAGATCAGAATCGTGTAGCCATCCGCAGGTGATTTCGCCACATAATTATTGCCAATCGTAGTGTTGCCACCTGGCTTATTTTCAACGACGACGGTTTGATTCCAAAGCTTGGTGAGTTTTTCGCTTGACATGCGCGCCAGCGAATCATTGAACGCACCCGGTGGATAAGGCACCACAATTTTGACTGCGCGTTCAGGAAATGTTTGTGCATGGGTCGCGCTGATTGCTGCAGTAGCAACAACGATCGTATAGAAGAGTATTTTCAGTTGCTTAAGCATTTGGTCTCCAAATTTTATGAGATTTAGCCTGCGATTTTTCTTAAAACTTCACAACATATCCTGGCCCATCAATCAGTGGATATTTAGCAAAGAACGACTCGTCAATCTCAAGCCCAATCCCAGGCTTGTCGAGCGGTTCAACACAGCCATCTGCGCCAATGTTGAAGGTGGTGCCAAACATATCGCGCAAAGGATTAAAGTGCGACACGCACGCCTCAAAGTAGCCTGAATTCTCGATTGCCGCCATAAAGTGAATGGTGGCTGCATGGTTGATGCCGGTAGCCGAGCTGTGCGTGTGCATGGGGATACGATAGGCCGAGGCCATGGCTGCAATGGCGAGGCCTTCGGTAATGCCACCACATTTTGATAAGTCAGGCTGCCAGATCTGCACTGCACCTGCTTCGCGTAATTGGGCAAACTCAAAGCGCCCATAGTGATTTTCGCCCGCGGCAATCGGTACGAGCGAGGTAATCTTTGCAGCCTCACGGTATGAAGAAAAGTCGTTACAGGCGAAGGGCTCTTCAAGCCAGCCCGCTTTGATATCTGCGAGCACTGGCAATACGCGTCGCGCGTCAGCCAAGGTGTAGGCAGTGTTGGCATCTGTCAAAATATCAATATCGTCGCCAAGCACCTTGCGCACATGCAACACGCGTTCAATGTCGGCTTTGGCTGAGTCACCCAGTCTGAGCTTGATCGCTTTGTAGCCGCGTGCAACATATTCTTGAGCTTCTTCTGCCAAAGACTCTTTGGGTTGATAGCCTAACGAGATGCCGCCGGCGTAAGCAGGCAAACGACGTTTGCTACCGCCCAGTAGCTCATACAAGGGCATCTTGGCGGCTTTGCCGCGAATATCCCAAAGCGCCATGTCGATGCCCGACAAACCCAGCGAGGCGCCCGAGCCTACCCCGTGGCTTGAAAGCTGCATACGATGCACGCGCTTCCAAACGCCAATCACATCGGTCGCTTTCATGCCGATCAGCATGGGGGCTAGCGTATTTTGAATCAGGCTGACCACGGCCCCTGGGCTGCGACCCGGATGGGCTTCGCCGTAACCCGTAATGCCTTCAGAGGTTTCGACCCGCACAATAATCGTGTCGCGCTTGGTAGTACTGCCAATCCCCATCGTGACCGTCTTGCCCTGATCAAGTCTAAAGGAAAGGGGAATCGCTGTGATCGCGGTGATTTTCATGGCTTGTCTCGTATCAATGTTGTTTGCCTAGGATTATGGCCGATTTTGGTTGGGATGGCACGCCTGGCTTGGCTCGCTTTGTTGTCAGACGATTAGGGCGGATTTATAGCCATTTAGATTGGGTTTTTGTAAGTGTTTGTAAGAGTCGGGCCCAAGCTATTGCGTTTGACTTTGCGTCGACTCACAGTAGAGGCTTGAAGGCGGTTTAATACGGATATTCAATGATGAGAGATGCGCGATGAGTACATTTAATTCTCTGTCTCAGACAGATCGTCTTAAGGCTAAGACAAGCGAGCTTGAAATCAAACTAACAGCGCAGATCGAAGATCTAAAAGCTAGGGTGGAGGCCAATATTAATATTAATAGTTGCAGAGCTAAATCTTCTGACTTGTATGTTGACGTCGCGGTTCTGAAAAGTTCGCATAAATATGTTCTTTGGATTTTGGGCTTGTTCGCGATCATGGCCCTAAGCTTTGTCTTTGGCCTGTCTATCCCAACGTTCTTGCGATCTTTGAGGTAATACTATTAATATACATTTACAGTCTTAGGAGTGAACCATGAAATCACTTGTTCAAAACCCAGCCCTCGCGAGTTTTTGTTTTGCTTTTTCTAATGCGTTGGCAGCGCCTCCTGTTGCGCCTTTTTATGAGTCAGTCATACAAATGAGCCCGACTGGGATATT